>NZ_LWRX01000090.1:0-69593 GCF_001683835.1 Ralstonia sp. RL
CCTGGCTCAGCTGCGACGGCATGCAGTCAACCTCGGGAATCCCGCCGTACTCGCGCACCACGTCCACCTTGTACTTGAGCTCGTTCCAGACGATCTTGACGGCGGTCTCGAGGCACGTCTCGAGGTTGCAGCGCTGCAGCTGCGCATCGTCCACATGCGAGAACGCCTTGAGACCGTGCACGATGCTCTTGACGCGCTGCAGGCCATCCAGCGATTCGGCCAGCAGCGCCGGCACGTCTTCGCGTACGTAGTCCAGGTCGGCCCGCTGCCGCACCTCGGCCAGCGTGGCGCGTGTGGCAGGCGTCAACTCCGCCTCGTGCGACTCATACGCAGAGACGGTGTCGAGCAGCGCTGCGACGTAGCGCTGCAGGCTGCCCAGGTTGGCATTGACGAAAGAGACGGGGTTGTTGATCTCGTGCGCCACCCCGGCCGCCAGTTGGCCGATCGAAGCCATCTTCTCCGACTGCAGCAACTGGCCCTGTGCCTGCGCCAGCTTGTGCAGCAACTGCTCCTGGCGTGCGCGCTCGGCCTGCAGCGCCTGGTGCGCCAGCGCGAGCTGCCATCGGTCACGCTGGAACTGCTCGACGGCGCGCGCCATCTGGCCGATCTCGTCGTCGCCCCTGACCGGCACCGCCCCGGGAGCGCCGTCGGCATGCTGATCGCGCAGGCTGCGGCTGACCTGCAGCAGCCGCTGCAGCACGCGACGTCCCAGCAGCGCGTACGCGGCAAGGCAGGCAAACGCCACGCTGCAGGCGAGCAGCGCGGTCACCCAGCGCTCGTTGCGCTCCGACACGGCGGCCAGCGCCTCCAGGGCCTGCTGAAACGCATGCGCATGCCGCGCCGACAACTGCTGCGCAGACTGCACCATGGCGCCGGCCTGCATGTACAGCGCCTCCGCAGATCGACGCCCGGCCTGGGCGCGCGCCGACGCTGCCGCAGAAGCCGTGGCGCCAGCGCCCGCACGCTGCAGCTCGCTTTCCCACCACTGCGCGACGATGTAGACCGCATTGCGAAACAGCTGGGTCGACTGGTGCAGATCGAGCACTTCAATGTCGTCATCGGCGGCGGCCAGATGTTCGGACAGCTGTTCGAACGCCTGCAGGTTCTGCAGGATCTCCGCATAGTGGCGGCGCAGCGCCTCCACCGAGGCCGTCTTCTCGAGCTGCGCCGATTCGCGCTCGATGAGCAGCGTGCGCTGCACGAGCTCCTGCGCCTGCCGCAGTCGCGTGAGCTGTTCGTTGGCCAGCGCCCGTGTCGCCTCCGCGGATGTCCGCAGCGCATACACCGCGGTAAAACCGCCCGCCGAGATCAGCAGCGCCAGCACGGCCACGGCCAGCACGAACTGCCGACCGAGCGAACTCGGCCACACCCCGCGCAGCGGCACACGAAGGCGCACGAGAGCGATACCGGCGACGTCCCCTGGCATTCAGCGGCCCCAGATCCGCCGATAGACGGCGCGATACCCGCTGTCGGGGTCGTACTGCCCGAGCGGGCCACCGTCAAACGCGATGTTGCCCGCGGTGACAAGATGCACCGGCGACACATAGCCGCTCACCGGCTGACCGGCCAGAAGCCGGTTCAGCTCGTCCACCAGCTGCCAGCCCTGCAGGTTCAGCGGCTCGGCCACCGTGCTGGTCTGGAAGGCACCGGCCTGGATGCGCAGGAACGCCGCGGCGCTGCCGTCGCCGGCAGAGAGCATGCGCAGCCCTTCGGACCTGCCGGCCCGCGTCAGTTCGGCGCCGGCGTAATCGAAGTAGATGTCGTTGATGGCCAGCGCGTACGTCCACGTCCGCCCGTACCGCTCCAGCAGACGGCGCATGACGCCAGGCATGGCTTGCGCGCTGCCCGAGATGGGCACGTCTTCCAGCGCCAGCAGCCGGCAGCCGCTGCACGCGCGGATCACCTCCGCCATGGCAGCGGCCTTGGCCTTGGCGATCTGGAAGTTCGAATCGGTAAAGATGACCACGTTGGCGTGGCCGGCAGAATCCGCCACCGCTGCCATGGCGGTGAGCCGTGCGACGGCGAGCGGGTCGGTCGATACGTTCACCGCGACAGGGCCATCGGCCATGGGCCCGGCGGTGGCGGCCACATGCCAGCCCACCACCGGGATGCCGCGTTGCGCGAACGGGGCCAGCGCCGGGCGCATCTCGACGGCATCGCCGCCTACCAGCACGACGCCGCCGGGCTGCAGCGCCAGCGCGGAGGCCACGGCGCGCCGCCGGCCCTCGGGCGTACCGCCTGCGTCGTACACGTGCACCTTCCACCCGATCACGCGCGCAGCTTCCTTGATGCCCTTGGCAACGCCAAGGATGCCGCCGTTACGCAAGTCTTCACTCACGATGGCAAGCGTGATGTCGGCCCGCGCGCGCGGGCCCGACGCCGGACCATCCCAAGGCGCGCCGTGTTCGCTGGCGCGCGCGACGATCTGCTGCATGCGCACCGTGTCGGGCAGCGCCTCGGCCGCCCGTGCAGCCCCGCCTTGGGCGAGCGCGCTCAACAGGCCACACGCACATGACGCAGCCGCCAGCCTGCGCCTGCCATCCGTCCACCAATCCATGGGCGCTCCCAAAAGGCGAAGGTTCAAGCGGCGTCCGGGGCGCCGGGCGCCGTCGCCGCGGGGCCGCCCGACGCGCGTGCCGCTTCCGCGTAGACGAGGATGGCGAACGGCACGTCTTCGTGCGCTTCGAAATGCTTGATCTGCTGCACCTGGTGGGCACTGACCACGCTGTCGCGCGTGATGAGCAGCACCCCGCGGCGCGTAAGCAGGTCATCGGCCAGGCGCATGCCTTCGCGCAGTTCCGTCGAGGTGATCTGGCGCACGGGCATCACCTCGCCCTGCTGCTTGAGCACCGCAACGAAGCGCACCACCACATCGGGGTCGTAGCGCAGGCCGGACTGCGCCTTGATCATCTCCATGGCCTGGTCGGGCGACGTGCGCTGCTTGACGATCTCGCCCGACATCAGCCCCTCGAAATCGCGCGCCACGGCCACGATGCGCGCCCCGATGGGGATGGCCGGGCCTGCCAGGCGATCGGGCGTGCCGCGGCCATTGAAACGCTCGTACTGGTGGCGGATGATCTGGGCCACCTGCTCGAGCTGCGGCACCGGCGTGAGCACCATCTGCGCCCGCAGCGGATGCTGGTAGAACTGCTGCGCCTGCTCCGCAGACAGACGGTCGAGCGACGTGCTCAGCAGCACATCGGGCAACGACAGCTTGCCGATGCCATGCAGCAGCCCGGCATGGAAGATGTCCTGCACCTGCAGCCCCGTCAGCCCGCACCCGATGGCGATGCGCCGCGCGAGATCGGCCACCCGCAGCGACTGGCGCGCCATGGCACCGCAGCGCATCTCGATCATGCTGGCGCACACCTGAACCATGTTGGTGAAGCTGGTCTTCAGATCGCGCTGGGCGCCTTCCAGGAACATCACCGTCTGACGAATCTCTTCGGTGCGCGCCTGCACCTGGGTCTCCAGGCCTGCGTTGAGCCGCTGCAGCATGTCGTTCTGCTGGCGCGTGAGGTCGCTCAGGCGTTGCGCTTCACGCGCGAGCGTGCGCTGCTCGACCGCGTGCCGCACGGTGAGCAGCAGATCCTGGTCGTCCCACGGCTTGTTGAGGTAGCGGTAGACCCCGCCCTCGTTGATGGCGCGCACGGCCGAATCGATCTCGGAATAGCCGGTCAGCAGGATGCGCATCACGTCGGGATACCGCTCGCGCGCGCAGGCCAGAAACTCGGCGCCGCTCATGCCGGGCATGCGCATGTCCGAGACGATCAGGTCCACCGGATATACAGCCAGCATCTCGAGCCCAGCCGCCCCGCTCTCCGCCGTGATCACCCGGTAGCCGGTCGGCCGCAGCAGCCGACGCAACGATGCGAGCACGCCCGCCTCGTCGTCGACGAGCAGGATCAGCGGTGTGGCGGCAGCCGAGGCGGCGCCCGACGTTGCAGGCACGGGCTGGGCCGTCTCTGCCGGCCCGGGAGCGGTACCGGGCGTGGTGGTTTGTGCAGTGTCTTCTTCGTAGGCGAGCATGGCCCGGTCCTCTGTGAGTTCAAAGCGCGTTCAGAGCGCCTGCAGAAACTGCTCGAGCGCGCGCTTCATGGTGCGGATGGCCGTTTCGGGCAGCAGCATGACGAGCTGCGCCACAAAGCCGCCGCGCTCGAGTGTGAAGCGCACCTCCAGCAGCAGCGCGACGTCCCAGCGACGGAACTGTTCGCCCGACAAGGCCTGTTGCAACGCGGTCGCGGGCACGAAGCTCGGGCGCGAGAACGACAGGTTGCGCCCCAGCTGCTCGAACACGCTGCGCACGCACGCGCCCACCAGCAGGTTGGCAATGTCGGACAGCGCCTCGCTCTGGCCGTGGAGGTCGGCATCGTCGTAGCCCATCAGTTCTTCGAGCTCTTCGCGGCCGTCCTTGCCGAAGAGCACGATGGCTTCGCCGGAAATGTCCGACTGGAACGCCTGCCGCACCGGCGACGGCGCATCGCCTGCCATGTCGCAGGCCAGCAGGTTGGCCTGCAGCTGTGCGGCGTCGACGAGCTTGATGCCCGGCACCGACAGCGTCACGAACGCCCCCAGCAGTTCGGCCAATGCAGCGCCGGCCTTGCCCATGCCGATGTTGGCGATCTCCTGCAGCGCGTCGCGCTGCTCTTCGTTGAGCGTCAGGTCATGCATAGAGCCCATACCCCCGCAGGATC
Organism: Ralstonia sp. RL; assembly: GCF_001683835.1. Taxonomy (NCBI): domain Bacteria; kingdom Pseudomonadati; phylum Pseudomonadota; class Betaproteobacteria; order Burkholderiales; family Burkholderiaceae; genus Ralstonia; species Ralstonia sp. RL. The sequence goes on from NZ_LWRX01000090.1 coordinate 4,695, forward strand.
GGAACAATCCGCTCGGCCGAGACCGGCTTCGGTATGAACCCGATGGCACCGAGTTCCTTGACGCGCTCCACCGCGCCGGACTGGATGTCAGCCGACACCACGATCACAAAGGCATCGGCGGCGGCCCGGCGAATGTGTTCGAGCACCTGGAAGCCGTCCATGTCGGGCATGGTGAGATCGAGAAAGACGACGGTGCCCTTGCCCGCCCGGAACAGCTCCAGCGCCTGCACGCCGTTGGAAGCCTGCGAGACTTCGACGTCCCAGTCCTCGGGCAAGGCGTTGATCAGAAGCTTGCGTGCCAGCGACGAGTCGTCGGCAACGAGCACGGGTAGCGCCATGGTGTGTCTCCCTTCAGGCGTAAGACGTGGGGTTCAGGGGGGCCGCCGCCTTGACGGCCGGCGCGGGTTCTGAGGCGAGGGCGGGCGCGGGGCCGCCCACGGGCAGCGTCACGCGAAAGGTCGTGCCCTTGCCGACCGTGCTCGATACATCGATGCGTCCGCCATGCGCCTGCACGATGCCGTAGGTGACCGACAATCCGAGCCCCGTGCCCTTGCCGACCGGCTTGGTGGTGAAGAACGGATCGAAGATGCGCTTGAGGTTCTCGGGCGGAATACCGCAACCGGCATCGGCCACCTCCAACCAGACCGACGCCTTGGCGTCCGCCTCGCCAGGGCCGGGCGCATCGCACCCGGTGCGCACCGCGATCACCCCGCGCTCGCCACCAGACTCGGCTTTCTTGGCGTACGCCTGCGCCGCGTTCACCACCAGGTTCAGCACCACCTGGTTGATTTGCGACGGGATGCACATCACGGGTGGCAGTGTGCTGTACTCGCGCACGAGATCGGCCTGGTACTTGATTTCATTGTGGACGATGTTCAGCGTGGATTCGATGCAGCGGTGGATGTCGACCTGTTCCCACTGGTGCTTGCTGTCCACGCGCGAGAAGTCGCGCAGGTCCACCACGATGTCGCGCACGCGGGCCAGGCCCTCTTTCGATTCTGCGACGAGCGCCGGGGCGTCTTCGGTGAGGTAGTCGATATCGGCGGCCTGGGCGAGCGCGGCGAGCTGCGGGTCCAGCGAAGGCGCCGCCTGCGTGATCAGTTGCTCCATGCCGCGCGCATAGTCGAGCAGCGTGCCCATGTAGCGTTGCAGGCTGTTCAGATTCGACAGCACGAAGCCCACGGGGTTATTGATCTCATGCGCAATGCCGGCCGCCAACTGCCCGATGGCGGCGAGCTTCTCCGATTGCAGCAACTGCTGGTGCGCCTGGGCCAGCTCTTCGTTCAATGCCGAGAGCTGCGCGTTGCGCACGGTCAGCTCCTGCAGCGCATCGGTCACGATCTTTTCGCGCTTTTTCAGCTCGCCATAGGCCAGGCAGACATCGGTCGCGTCGAGCAGCGTAATGCCGACGGCAATCACCACGCCGTGCTCATCCTCGATCGGAATGAAACTGCAGTTCTGCTGCATCCATTCGATCGTGTCGGTAATGGGCCGGGTATGCCGAAAACGGAACAGATAAGGCCGGTGCTCCCACGATGTATATGCCGAGACGCTCAATACAAAAACGCTCTCGATTTTCTTGCGCAGCCATTTTTCGGGCAGCTCGGGAAACAGGGCGAACATATCCTGGCCGAGCACCTCGTCGGCCGAACGCCCGCTGTGATACTGCATGAAACGGTTCCACGACAGGATCCGCATGTGCCGATCCACCGAGAACACGCCGCAACTCACCAGTTGCGCAATGGCGTCGGAGAGTTGGGATGGGGTGATGTCTGCCATGCCTGGGCGCCGGTCTGCAAATGCATGCGGTTGATGTCGGGTCACATCGCATAACCCGCTCTTACCCTGCTTATCGACAGAGTTTTGCTCAGGCAGATAAGGACAAATCCCTAATCGCGCGTGATTATCGGAAGATCAGAGTGAAGACACATGAACATCGGCCGCGGCGCCATGAATAATGTGCGGGATTACACGCTTTTTCTCGGCCGGTTTCAGCTGCGCAGATGCAATTGCGCCAGAAGCTGCCGCCACTGTGCGAATTGGCGCGCCCGTGCCTGCGGATCAGCAGCGTCGCGGCCATAGCGCAGCGCGACGTAGCCGGCGGCGGCCTCGCGGATGGCCTGCGCGGCCTGGGGGAAGTGCACGGCGGCGCGTTCGGCATAGGCCATCGGGCCTTCTGCCGGTGCGCGCGGGCAGCCATGCCGCGCCAGCCTGTCGCACAGGCGCTGCCACTGCGCCTGCACCGGATCGGGCTTCGGCTTGCGCGGCTGCCACAACAGCGGCAGCGCGGCCAACAGCACGAGGCCCGACACGCCCCACAGCACGGCGCGCGGGTCTGCCGCATCCAGCCCCAGCCACGCGAACAGACGCGCCTGGCGGCTGCGGTCATAGCCGAGCACCCAGCGGTTCCACCCGCTGACCAGGCCATCCAGCCCCCAGCGCACGTTGCGCAGCCACGCGGGCTCTTGCGCGCGGCGCGAGCGGAATTCGCTGGCGGGCACGGCTGCCGCAAGCCCCCGTTCCACCCGCTGCGGCGCGACGGCGGCGGTCGGGTCCACGCGCACCCAGCCGCGCCCGTCCAGCCAGACCTCGGCCCAGGCGTGCGCATCGGACTGGCGCACGATGATGTCGCCGCTCACGACATTCACCTCGCCCCCCAGGTAGCCGACCACCACGCGCGCCGGCATGCCCGCCGCACGCATCAGGAAGACGAAGCTGCCGGCGTAGTGCTCGCAGAAGCCGCGGCGCGTGCGGAAGAGGAAGTCGTCGATCTGCGGATCCTGCAGCGGTTCGGGCTCGAGCGTGTAGGCAAACGGCGCGTGGCCAAACAGCTTCAACGCGGCCGAGATGCGCTCGGCAGGCGGCAGGCCAGCCCATTGCGCGGCGAGCGCACGCGCCTGCGGGTTGCCCGGCGGCAGTGCCAGCGCCAGCTGCCGCGTAAGCGGATCGAGCGGCCCGGCATCGTCCGCGCCACGGCGGCTGGGCAAACGCGAGCGCGCGTGATAGCGCATGCGCTGGTCGAGCACCTGGGTGCTGACGAATTCGCCGTCGAGGCTGCGGCGGATGCCGTCGCGCGCGTCGATGGACACACCGCGGTCGAGCGCAAAGAGCCAGCGCTGGCGTGTCGGCTCGAGCGTGATGTTGTAGTCGACCAAGTCCGCTGCGCTGCCGGCAGCGTCCGCAGAATCGGGTACGCCTTCGGGCGCGGGACGCTGCCGCATCGAGGCGGCCGTCCACGCCTGGCCGTCGAAACGCCACAGCACCAGGCCGCGCCAGTAGAGCGTGTCGGGCGGCGGCGGCGCGCCGGCAAAGTCGGCGCGGAAGGCGAGGTCATCCGACAGGATCAGCTGGCCGACCGAGCCCGGCGCCATGCGGTCAGACAGGCCGCTGGTGGCGGTGTCGGCGGCTTGCGGCAGGCGCCACAGCGGGTGATCCAGGCGCGGGAACAGCAAGAAGAGTACGGCCGCGCACGGCAAACCCATCAGTACCAGGCGCGTCAACACGCGCGCGGGCGACACGCGCGTGCGCGCCTGCGGATGCAGCAACACCAGCCAGTTGCGCAGCAGCAGTGCCACGGTGGCCAGCATGCTGGCGGCCAGCCATGGCGGCTGGTCAAACAGCACTTGCGAGAGCAGCAGGAAGCAGCACAGCTGCGTGACCAGAACGCCATTGCGCACCGTGTGCGACTCCATCAGCTTGAGCACGAGGAACGCGCCGAGCAGCGCCACCGACAGGTCGCGCCCGATATTGCCGCCCGTGCGCATGGCCAGCGCCAGCGTCACGAGCAGTGTCGCCACGCCGGTCAGCCCGAGCACCCACTTGCCCGGCAACGGCGCGCGGCGCACCCACAGCAGCGTGCGCCAGAGCAGCAGCACGCCAAACACGGCACAGGTGACGAGCGGCAGCGCCCGCAGCAGCGGCGCCAGCACCACGGCCAGCTGCGCGATGAGCCAGCCGTGCTCGCGGTGCGTGAGCGCGCGGGCCGGGCCGAACACGGGGGTCTCCGAAGGCGGGCTCATGCGGAGGCCGCCTCGGGCATGGCAGGCCTGCCCCACAGGGCCAGGGCTTGCAGGCACGCATCGCGATGCGCACACCCGCGTGCGGGGCCGATCGACAGGCCCGGCAGGTTCAGGGTGTAGTCGGGCGCCTCGGCAGCCGGCGCGTGCTCGGCAGCCAGTACCCAGGCACACAGGCGCGAGAGGCGCTGCTCCACGCTCATCCACGGCGGCAAGGCATCCCACGCCAGCACGCACTGGGCGCGGCGCACCTGCTGCCCGGTGCGGCTGACCCACGTATCGAGCCGCGCACTGTGCTTCCACGCAATGCTGCGCAGCGGGTCGCCGGGGCGGTAGGCGCGCAGCTGGTCGGCGGCGTCTTCGGGGGCGCTGCGGGCGGCGCGCAGGTCATCTTCCTCGCCGGGGTCGGGAGCCATGCTGGCGGGCAGCGGTGGGGGCGAGGATTCCGGCTCGGGGTACACGAGCAACGTCAGCGGCGCGTCGGCATAGCTCCACGCGCGGAACAGCCCCAGCGGAAAGCGCGTCGACACCGTCAGCCGCGGCAGCGCAAACCAGCCGCGCGACTGCGCGGCAAACGACAGCACCGCGACCACCGCGTCCTGCGCGTCGAGCGACATCTCCACCGCCGCCGCGTCGCGCGCGCCCACATCGATGCCCACACGCGCCCACGGCGTGACGTTCGCAAGCGCCACGCTCACGTTGACGGCGTGCCCGGCAAACACGGCATCACCCGCCGCGCCGCGCACTTCCAGGTCGACCAGGTTGCGATGCGTCTGCCACATGGCCGCGGCCACCACGCCGGCCAGCACGAAGGTCAGCAGGAAACCGAGGCTGACGTTGTAGTTGAGCGAGGTCAGCAGCATCACGATCAGCAGCAGCGCGAAGCCCGCACCGGCTGCGGTGGGCAGGATGTAGACGTGATTGCGGTCCAGCCGGATGCGGCCTTCTCGCGGCGTGCGTGGCCGCTGCAGAAAGCGCTGCACACGCCCGCGCACGAAGCGGATGCCGGGCAGCCTTGCCAAGCCCGCGCCCAGCACACGCAGCGGCGCAGACAACGCGGGCATGAAACGCGCCATGGCGCCGCGCCCTTAAGGGATGGCCACCGTATCGAGCAGCCGCTGCGCCAGCGCCGTGGCCGACAACGTGCCGCCCGTGGGCAGCAGCCGGTGCGCCGCCACGGCCTTGAAAACGGCCTGCACGTCTTCGGGCAGCACGGCGTCGCGGCCGTCGATCAACGCCCATGCGCGCGCCGCTGCCAGCAGCGCCAGCCCCGCACGCGGCGACAGGCCCATCTGCACCTGCGCATCGGTGCGCGTGGCGTTCACCAGGGCCAGCACGTAGTCGACCAGCGCGGGCGCCACGTGCACCGCGTCGGCGGCAGCCTGCAGCGCCACCACTTGCGCGGCCGTCAGCACCGACTCGATGTCCTGCGGCGCGCCACCGCCGAGGTACAGCGCCCGCTCGGACGCTTGATCGGGATACCCGAGCGACAGCCGCATCGTGAAACGATCGAGCTGCGATTCGGGCAGCGGGTGCGTGCCGATCTGGTTCAACGGGTTCTGTGTCGCAATGACGAAGAACGGGGCGGGCAGCGGATACGTTGCGCCGTCATGCGTGACCTGCCCTTCGGCCATCGCTTCGAGGAGCGCGCTCTGCGCCTTGGGGCTCGCGCGGTTGATCTCGTCGGCCAGCACCACCTGCGCGAAGAGGGGGCCCGGGTGGAATTCGAAAGCGCCCTTCTCTTTCACGTAGATCGACACGCCGATGAGGTCGGCCGGCAGCAAGTCGCTGGTGAACTGCACACGTTGGTACTGCAGCCCGAGCGTGCGCGCCAGCGCGTGCGCCAGCGTGGTCTTGCCCACGCCCGGCAGGTCTTCGAGCAGCAGGTGGCCGCGCGCCAGCAGGCACGCCAGCGCCAGCCGGATCTGCAGCGGCTTGCCGAGCACGATGCGCTCGAGCGAGCGCTGCGCCTGCAACAGGGCGGCCGGCAACTGCGCCGCTTGCGGCGTGCGGATGGTAGAGAGGGGAGCTTGGTTAGGCGTCATCGGGGCGGGTGCGGCCGGAGCAACAATGCCAGCGAGTGTAGCGGTATCGCACGACACCCGCGCGCCCGGTGTCCGGGCCTGCTCACATCAGCAACGGAACAGGCCGGGGCTGCGTGCGCGCTACCACATCAGTCCGGTTTGCGCGCGGGGATAGCCGCGTCGAGCAACACGCGTGCCGTGCGCGGCAGGCTCCGGATCAGGCGCGGCGCATCGGTGCCGAAGGTCTGGCTGGCGGTATAGGCGCCTTCAATGAGGAAGGCGAGGTCGTCCGCCAGCGCGTCGGGGTCGGTGGCGCCGGCGGCCTGTGCGCGATCGCGCAGGCGCGCCAGCAGCGTCGCCTTGTTGCGCTGGACGAACTGGCGCGCAGCGTGCGACGGGTCGGGAAACTCCGCCGCCACGTTCACGAACGGGCAGCCGCGATAGCCGGGCCTCGATGCCCGCTCCGAGACGTCGATGAAGAACTGCAGCAACTGCGCGCGCGCATCGTCGGGATGCTTCGCCATGCTGGCGTCGAAGTAGCCCCAGAAGCTCTGGTCGCTGCGCTCCAGATAGGCGAGGACGAGGTCGTCCTTCGACTTGAACTGGCGGTACAGGCTCATCTTGTTGACGCCGGCCTTCTCCACCACCGCTTCCACACCCACGGCCCGCACGCCTTCGTAGTAAAACAGCTGACGTGCGGCTTCGAGCAGGCTTGCGTGTGCGTCCTCACCGCTGATGCGGCGCGGCTTCGGGGGGTCGATATTGGGAAGGGCGCGTGGCCCACGTGCTGCCATGGTGATGCTCCTGCGGGCGCGGCGGGGCACAAAGACCCTGTTCCCCTGCCGGCGCCGGTGACATTCGATGCGGCTTGACATGTTACCGATCGGTACCTACTATCGCAACCACGTTGTTACCGGTCGGTAACGAATAAGATATTGCCACCCCCACAAGAATCGGATGCCCCTTCCATGCAACGCCTCGCCCGCCTAGTTGCCCCCCGTTTCCACTACAGCTGGATCGCCCTGGCCGTGGTTTTCCTGATCCTGCTGTGCGCAGCCGGCACGCGGGCCACGCCCAGCGTGATGATGCTGCCGCTTGAGCACGAGTTCGGCTGGAGCCGCAGCACCATCTCGCTGGCCATTTCGATCGGCATTGCGCTGTACGGATTGACGGGCCCGTTCGCGGCGGCGTCGATGCAGTATTTCGGCATCCGCCCGACGGTGCTCGGTGCGCTGGCGGTGCTGGTGTCGGGCACGGCGCTCTCGGCGATGATGCACGAGCCCTGGCAGATGGTGCTGCTGTGGGGCGTGATGGTGGGCGGCGGCACGGGCGTGGCGGCCATCACGCTCGGTGCAACGGTGGTCAACCGCTGGTTCACCACGCACCGCGGGCTGGCCATGGGCATCCTCACGGCCAGCTCGGCCACGGGGCAGCTCGTGTTCCTGCCGATGATGGCGGCGGTGGTGGAGCGCTACGGCTGGCGCCCGGTGGTGCTGATCGTGGCCGGCGCGCTCGCGCTGCTGCTGCCCATCGTTGCGCTGCTGCTGCCGGAGTCGCCCAAGAGCGTGGGCCTGCGCACGTATGGCGAACCCGCCGATGCGCCGGAAGCGGCCCAGGGCCCGCGCGCCAACCCCATCACCCTGGCCATGCAGACGCTGCTGCAGGCCATGCGCCGCCGCGATTTCTGGCTGCTGTTTGCGAGCTTCTTCATCTGCGGGGCGAGCACCAACGGCTATATCGGCACGCACTTCATCGCCATGTGCGCCGATCACGGCCTCACCGAGGTCAAGGGCGCGAGCCTGCTGGCTGCCATGGGCATCTTCGACCTGGTCGGGACGACGCTCTCGGGCTGGCTGTCCGACCGCTACAACAGCCGCGTGCTGCTGTTCTGGTACTACGGCCTGCGCGGGCTGTCGCTGATTTACCTGCCGTATGCGTTCGGCTTCGAGTTCTTCGGCCTGCCCGTGTTTGCCATCTTCTACGGGCTGGACTGGATCGCCACCGTGCCGCCGACCGTGCGCCTGACCAACGACGTGTTCGGCAAGGCCGCAGCGCCCATCGTCTTCGGCTGGATCGTGGCGGGGCATCAGTTGGGCGCGGCGTTTGCCACGCTGGGTGCGGGCATGATGCGCGCGTCGCTCGGCAACTACACGCTGGCGTCGATGATCTCGGGCGGGCTGTGCGTAGCGGGTGCCTTCCTGGTGCTGCGCATTCACCGCACGCCCAAGCGCGATGCCGAAGGCGCCAGCCAGCCGGCGACCGCGTAGTCAGGGTTTCAGGAAACCGTACCGGGCCAGCACAGCCTGGCCTGCCGGCGACAGCACGAACGCCACGAAGTCGGCCGCCTGCTGCGGCTGCTTCGTGCCCGACGTCACGGCGATGGGGTACGTGAGCGGCACATTCAGCGGCACGGGGCTCGCCACCTTCACCTTGTCCGCGGCGATGGCCGCATCGGTCGAGAACACCAGGCCGGCTTCGACCTCGCCGCGCGCCACATAGTCGAGCGCCTGGCGCACGTTCTGCGCCAGCACCGCCTTGGCCTGCACCGGCTCCCACAGCCTGGCGTTTTCCAGGGCGTGCCGGGCATAGCGGCCCACCGGCACCGATGCCGGGTTGCCGATCGCCACGCGCTTCACCTCCGGCCGGACCAGATCCTTCAGCGCATGCACGGGCACCGTGCCGGCCGCGGGCACGATCAGGACGAGCTGGTTGGCCACAAAATCCCTGCGTGTATCGGCCTGGATGACCTGCTCGGCCACCGCCTTGTTCATCGCCTCCTGATCGGCGGAGGCAAACACGTCGGCGGGCGCGCCTTTCACGATCTGCTGCATCAGCATGTCCGACGCGCCGAAGTTGAGCACGACCTTGGTGTCCGGATGCTGCGCTTCGTACTGCTGCGCGATCGCCTTGAAGGCATTCGTCAGGCTGGCCGCGGCCGAGACGACCAGGTCTGCCGCATGGGCCGGCGCGGCGGCCCCCACCGAGAGCGCCGCCACCAGACCCAGGGTGCGCAGCCGCGCGCGAAGCATCAAACCTTGCATGAGGACACCGCCTTCGTAAAGGGAAAGACCGCCCGTAATATACGAGTCGATATAACGACCGGTCAACGCAGCCTGGCGGAATGCCGGGCATCACGCGCTGGCCATGGCGGTTCGGGCCGCTTCGTCGATGCAATCGGCAAGACGCCCCGCAATCGGCTGGCGGCTGTGACGCGGGCGTTCGATCAGGCCGATCTCGCGGTAGAACGTTTCATCGCCCAGCGCGATGGCGCGCACGCCGGGCGGCCAACCGTCTTGCGCGGCGGTCTGCGGCGCCAAAGCCACGCCCTGCCCGCGCGCCACGAGCTGCGTCATGCCGTGCAGCTCGTCGAGTTCGATCACGTCGTGCGGGGTGATGCGCCGGTCGCGCAGGAACTGGTCGACGCGGCGCCCGCCGAACGAGCGGCGGTCGTAGCGGATGAACGGCTGATGCTCGAGCAAGACACGCCAGTCATCGCCGGGCAGGCTGGCGGGCACCAGCAGCACGAACGGCTCGGCCACCAGCGTGCGCCATTCGAGGTCGGCCGGCACCGCAAACGGCGGGCGGATGAGCACGGCCAGGTCGATCTCGCCAGCGTCGACCAGGCCGAGCAGGTCGAGCGAGACACCGGGCAGCACGCGCGCGCGGCAATGCGGGAATTCCGCGCGGAACTGCACCAGCGCATCGACCAGGAACGACGTCTGCACCGAGGCAATGGCCCCGACGCGCACGAGGCCGCGCTGCTCGTTGCCGCCGGCCTGGTCGCCCAGCCGCTCATACAGCGTGACGATGTGCTCAGCCAGCGCCAGCGCATCGCGTCCGGCCGCATTGAGCGTGGCCGAGCGGCCCGTGCGGTCGAACAACGAAAAGCCGAGCGAGGCTTCGAGCCGCTGGATCTGCGCGCTCACCGCCGACTGCGTGAGCCCGATGCGCTCGCCGGCGCCCGCAAACGTGCCGTGCCGGGCGACGGCAATGAAGGTCTTGAGTTCTCGAAGCATGAGGCGCGCGGATCAGGGCAGAGACGCAAGGATACGCGCGCCGCACCGTCCTACCTGGCAAACAGCGAGGCCATGTTGGCAAACGCTTTGATCTCCAGCGCGTTGCCCGACGGGTCCAGGAAGAACATCGTGGCCTGCTCGCCCACCTCGCCCTTGAAGCGGATGTGCGGCTCGATGATGAACTCGATGCCGGCAGCGCGCAGCTTGTCGGCGGCGGCTTCCCACTCGGGCATGGACAGCACCACGCCGAAGTGGCGCACGGGCACGTTGTCGCCGTCGACGGCGCTGGTCTTGCGGTGGCCGACTTCGTCGGGCGCCAGGTGCGCCACGATCTGGTGGCCGTAGAAGTTGAAATCCACCCAGTCCGGCGCGCTGCGGCCTTCCGGGCAGCCGAGGATGCCGCCGTAGAAGGCGCGCGCGGCGGCGATGTCGTGCACGGGAAAGGCCAGGTGGAACGGGGCAAGCACAGGTGTCACGTCGCTCATGGTGAAGGGCAGGCCGCAGAGTTGGATCAGGTGGCACCGGTACGGGGTGGGGGGCCACCCACGCACCAGGCCACGCAGTGAGTCTATGCGCATCCATTCATCCAAAAAAAGCGATGTTTTTTTGGACTGAGCCCCGCATATTCTGATTGTTCGACCAAAAAGAAGCCGCCCAACGGCGGCGAAAGAGACACACGGTGAGCGCGCCTGCAGGCACGGCAGACGCGCGAAGACGAAGCGCGATCAGGCGAACACGAACGGCGTCATGGCTGCGGCGGCATTGGCCAGCGGCAGGCGGACCATGCAAACGGTGGCGTCGCCGGGCACGTTGCTGATGCGAAAGCCCGCATCGCGCGCCAGGCCGATCATGCGGCGGTTGGTGGAAAGCACCTCGCCAAAGATCTCGCGTGCGCCGGCCACGCGGGCCGCACGCACCAGCGTGGCAAACAGGCGGCGGCCCACACCCTTGCCCTGCCACGCGTCGGCCACCAGCATGGCGAACTCGGCCGCACCGTCTTCCATCACGAAGCGGCCATCGGCGATGAGGTCTTCGCCCGTGCCGCCGGGGCGCGCCACGCTCACCACCAGCGCCATGTGGTTGACGTAATCGATCTGCGTGTAGGCGGCGAGCATTTCGTCAGTCAGCCGGCCGCCCCCGACGAGGAAGCGCGCGTAGCGCGATTCGGAAGACAGCCCTTCCACCAGCGCCGCCTCCAGCGGCGCGTCTTGCGGCAGAATCGGGCGCACGGTGGCGATGGAGCCGTCGTGCATGGTCCAGCGGTCGATCCATTCAGCGGGATAACGATGGATGGTGTACAGCATGGGGGTCTCCTCACGCGATGGATCTGGTTGATCTTGTCTGGACCGCCAGCACGGGATCACCGCCTGACTTTTCAATTTGAATCCAGCTTAGCAGAAACCCTGGCTTTTGCAAATAAAGTTAGTGGACTATCCTGTCTGATATGAAGATCCCCGAGCCTCTACCCGTTCCGCCGGCCCCCGAGCTCGTTACGTCGATGGACGAGCCATGCTCGATCGCGGCCGCCGTATCGATCGTGGGCGAAAAATGGACGCTGCTCGTGCTGCGCGAGGCGTTTTCGGGCGTGACGCGGTTCGATGAGTTTCTGCGCCGCACGGGGTGCTCGTCGGCGATCCTGTCGTCGCGCCTGAAGGCGCTGGTGGCGCACGGCATCCTGCGCCGTGTCCCGTATCAGGAACCGGGCGACCGGGTGCGCGACGCGTATCGCCTCACGCGGGCGGGCGTCGACCTGCTGCCCGCCATCGTGGCGCTGATGCAATGGGGCGACCGCTACCTCACGCCCGACGGCGAAGGCCCGATGCTGTTGCGCGACCGCGAAAGCGGCACCCCGATCCATGTTGCGCTGGTCAACGCGCTGGGCCAACCGGTGGCGCCGCAGAATTCCATGCGCGAGCGCAACCCGCGTTATCGTCATGGCAGCAATTGCGCTGCAGATGACGACAACAAGCCGCAAGTGGACGGGTAATGCACAACTTTACACGTTCATGAAAACCCCCTATCGTCGCGGATGAACGGGGGAATGGCGGCTTTCGGCCGGCCTTTTCATGTGCAACGCCCCGTGCCCGGCCACCGCCCGTTGGCGGCCCGTTCCGACCCCCGACCTCGCCGCTCACGCCCGGACCCACGCCTGCCATGCCTGATGCCGTGGTACCGCTCTACCACCAGATCTACGTCGTCCTGCGTCAGCAGATTCTCGAAGGCAAGTTCGGGGAGGGTCCGATGCCCGGCGAGATCGAGCTGGCCCGCCAGTTCGGGGCGTCGCGCGTCACCATGCGGCGCGTGTTCGACTACCTCGTCAAGGAAGGTCTCGTGCGCCGCCATCGCGGCATGGGCACGTTCGTCGTCAAACCAGATGATCCGGTAGCGGTCGGCGGCGGCAACCAGACGCTGCTGCAGAACATCATCGACGTGGGCGAGCGCACCTCGGCCGTCGTCGTGGAATTCGAAGACGTGCAGGCCCCGCCCGACGAGGCCAAGTGCCTCGAAGTCGCGCCCGGCACCCCGATCAAGAAACTGGTGCGCGTGCGCCATCTGGAAGATACGCCCATGGCGCTCATCACCACGTGGCTGCCGCTGGACGTGACGAGCAAGCTCACGCTGGACCGCCTGGCCAACCAATCGCTGCTGCGGCTGATCGAGGGCTCGGGCGTGCGCATCGACCGCGCATCGCAAGTGGTGTCGGCACGGCTGGCCGACGTGGCGACCGCGCAATACCTGGATGTGGCGGTCGGCGCGCCGCTGCTCTCGGTGCAGCGCATCGTGCGCGAAATGAGCGGCCGTCCCGTCCAGCTGCTGCAGGGCCTCTACCGGCCCGACCGCTACGAATACCGCATGGAGCTCTCGCGCGTGGGCGAAGACCGCGCCCGCCTGTGGATCGACAACGCCGGACACGATGTCCAAGGCGGCCACAGCGAAGACGTCGAAGAAGCGCCCACCCCAGCCCGCACGCGACGCTGACACCACGGCCGGCGGGGTTATTGGCCGCCTGCACGGCGCGCGGAAAGTTGCTAGCATCGGCGCTTCGCTGCAACGCAGCAATTCCTCCATGAGGTTCCCATGTCGACCTCGCCAGCGTCCCCAACGCCTGCTGCTCCGGCTTCGGCCTCGAATTCCACCACCCCGACCACGCCCGACACGCAAGGGCTGATCCGCCTGCTCACCGCCGGTGCGGGCATCAGCGTCGCGTGCATCTACCTGAACCACCCGCTGCTCGGACTCATCAGCCGCGATCTCGCCATCACGCCGCACGCGCTGGGCGTGTTGCCGACGCTCACCGCGGCCGGTTATGCCAGCGGCATCTTTTTCTTCGGCCCGCTCGGCGATCGGTACGACCGTCGCCTCGTCATCCTGTGGAAGGCGGTGCTGCTCACGCTCGCGCTCATCGGCAGCTGCCTCGCGCCGAACCTGCCGCTGCTGGCCGCGGCGGGTTTTGCGGTCGGGCTGTCGGCCACCATCGCGCAGGACTTCGTGCCCAGCGCCGCCGCCATCAGCACCGACCAGAACCGCAATCGCAACATCGGCACGGTGATGACGGGGCTGTTGATCGGCATCGTCGGCTCGCGCGTATTCAGCGGCATCGTGGCCGACCACTTCGGGTGGCGCGCCGCGTTTGGCGTGTCCGCCGTGGCGATTGTCGGGCTGGCCATTGCCGTGCGTGCCGCACACTTTGGCGTGGCGCCCTCCCCCGCGACTGCGGGGCAGCCCTACCTCACGCTGCTGCGCTCGCTCGGCACGCTGTTCATGCAGCATCCGCGGCTGCGCGCGTCGGCCATCACGCAGGCGTTCATCGGCATTGCGTTCTCGGGCTTCTGGTCAACGGTGGCGCTGCACCTGACAAGTTCGCTCGGGCTGTCGACGGGGCAAGCCGGCCTGCTCGGCCTCGCAGGCGCTGCCGGCGCACTCGGCGCGAGCATCGCCGGGCGGCTCTCGGGCCGTGTCGCGCCGGGTCACATCGCAGCGGGCGGCGCCCTGCTGATGGCGATCACGTTCGCGGCGATGGCGCTGTTTCCGCACGCGCTCGTCGCCATCGTGATCGGCACGCTCATCTTTGATGTGGGCGTGCAGGCCGCACTCGTCTCGCACCAGACGATCATCTACGCACTCGCGCCCGAAGCGCGCAGCCGCGTCAACGCGGTGTTCATGACGATGCTGTTCATCGGCATGTCGGTGGGGGCGTATGGCGCCAGCCTCGCGTGGAATGCGGGCCGCTGGACGGGCCTCATGGCGTTCTGCACGGTGTCGGCACTGGTGGCGTTCGGACTGCGCGTGGTGTTCAACGCGCGGCAAGGGCCGCGTTGAGTCGGAACGGTGCGGCTGCACACCGGCGGCCGTACCCGTTTCTGCGTCGCACATGCGGGCCTGGCAACACCGCATCGCTTCCGCCGGGGCGATTCCGGAGCGCGGCAACGCGCGACATGTCGCTACAATTCTGAGGATCAGCTTACGCTGCCCATCAGAACAATCCGCACTGAGACGCTCCCATGGACACCACTGCCACACCGCACGCGGTCGACCCGCACGACACGCGCCGCCGCATCTTTGCCATCGTCGGTGCATCGTCGGGCAACCTCGTCGAATGGTTCGACTTCTACATCTACGCGTTCTGTTCGCTGTACTTCGCGCCGGCGTTCTTCCCCAGCGGCGACCGCACGACGCAGTTGCTGAACACCGCCGGCGTGTTCGCGGCGGGCTTCCTGATGCGTCCGATCGGCGGCTGGCTGTTCGGTCGCATTGCCGACAAGCACGGCCGACGCACCGCGATGATGATCTCGGTGCTGATGATGTGCGGTGGCTCGCTGCTCATTGCAGTGCTGCCCACCTACGCGCAGATCGGTGCGCTGGCGCCGCTGCTGCTGCTCGTGGCGCGGCTGTTCCAGGGGCTGTCGGTCGGCGGAGAATACGGCACCAGCGCCACCTACATGAGCGAAGTGGCGCTCAAGGGCCGGCGCGGCTTCTTTGCATCGTTCCAGTACGTCACGCTGATCGGCGGCCAGCTGTGCGCGGTGCTCGTGCTCGTCATCCTGCAGCAGCTGCTGACCACGGCCGAGCTCAAGGCCTGGGGCTGGCGCATCCCGTTCGTGGTGGGTGCGCTGACGGCGCTGATTGCGCTGTACCTGCGCCGCTCGCTGCATGAAACGCAGACCACCGAAGCGCGCAAGGCCGAGCACGCCGGCACGATCCGCGGCGCGTGGCAGCACAAGGGCGCATTCCTGCGGGTGATCGGCTTTACCGCCGGCGGCTCGCTGATCTTCTATACGTTCACGACGTACATGCAGAAGTACCTCGTCAACACGGCGCACATGGAAGCCAAGACGGCCTCCAACGTGATGACCGGTGCGCTGTTCGTCTACATGCTGCTGCAGCCCGCATTTGGCGCGCTGTCCGACCGCATCGGCCGCCGCAACTCCATGCTGTGCTTCGGCGTGTTGTCCGTGCTCGGCACGGTGCCGCTCATGAAGGCATTGGCCACGGTGTCGAGCCCGGTGGAGGCCTTCGGCCTCGTCACGCTGGCGCTCGCCATCGTGAGCTTCTACACGTCGATCAGCGGCCTGATCAAGGCCGAGATGTTCCCGCCGGAAGTGCGTGCGATGGGCGTGGGTCTGTCGTATGCCATCGCCAATGCCGTGTTTGGCGGCTCGGCCGAGTACGTCGCGCTGTGGTTCAAGCAGGCGGGTACCGAATCGACGTTCTACTGGTATGTGACGGCGCTGTGCGCGGTGTCGCTCGTCGTGACGTACTGGATGCCCGATCCGAGCAAGGAAGGGTATCTGCGGCACGAGCCGTGAGCGGCAAAGCGCGGCCGGCCGCCGCTGCGCCGGGCCGCGCAACGTCTGATGGCCCCCTGCCCGGCAGGCAACGGCCCGGATGACGCCGTTGTCCGCGATAATGGCGACCGCGCGGCGCCGCGACAACGCTGAACATCGTCGCTGCGCCGACATTGCAACAAGGAGAATTAACCATGCGCGACATCATTGACGGTTTTCTGCGCTTTCAACGCGAGGTCTATCCGCAACGGGTAGAGCTTTTCAAACAACTTGCGACCTCACAGAACCCCAAGGCGCTGTTCGTGACGTGCTCGGACAGCCGCGTCGTTCCGGAGCTGCTGACACAGCGCGAACCCGGCGAGCTGTTCGTCATCCGCAACGCGGGCAACATCGTCCCTTCGTATGGCCCTGAGCCGGGCGGCGTATCGGCGACAGTGGAATATGCGGTGGCGGTGCTGGGCGTGCAGGACATCGTGATCTGCGGCCACTCCGATTGCGGCGCAATGGGCGCTATCTCGCGCTGCACGTGCCTCGACCACCTGCCGGCCGTGGCGAGCTGGCTGCGCCATGCCGACGCGGCCAAGGTCATCAACGCGGCGCACACGTTCGACTCGCCCCGCGCCAAGCTGGACGGCCTCGTGCGCGAAAACGTGATCGCCCAGCTTGCCAACCTGCGCACGCACCCGTCGGTTGCGCTCGCGCTCGAGCAGGGTCGCCTGAACCTGCATGGCTGGGTGTACGACATCGAGCGGGGCAGCATCGACGCCCTGGATGGCGCGACGCGCCGCTTTGTGCCGCTGGCGGATTCGCCCGCCACGGTGGCCGTCGCGTCGCGCGGGCAGCGGCAAGGCTGACGCCCATGACCGGGCCCTTCGGGCACCGGTCTGTACCCAGCTATGCGGCGGGGGTGGCTCCCGCCGCTCAACATCAATCTGCGGATTGCCGGCTCGCAGGATGCTGATCCTGCACCAGCAGACCCGCCAGCGCCTCCTCCAGATTCGGGAAGCGAAACCGATAGCCGGCCTCCAAGGCCCGTCGCGGTTGCACACGTTGGCTGCCGAGCAGCAACACGGACATTTCGCCCAGCGCCATGCGCAATACCCAGGCAGGCACCGACAGGAACATCGGCCTGCGCAGCGTCGCCGCCAGCGTGCGGGCAAAGTCTGCGTTGCTGACGAGGTCCGGTGCACACGCATTGAAAGCGCCCCAACCATCGGCGTGGTGCAAAAGGAAATCGATCAGACCGACCACGTCGTCAAGATGGATCCACGGCATCCATTGACGCCCACTCCCAAGCCGACCGCCAAGCCCCATGCTGAACGGCAGACGCAGCCTGGGCAACATGCCGCCTTCGCTTGCAAACACGGGCGCCGTGCGCAGTAACACGACCCGCACGCCAAGCGCCTCGGCACGGCGCGCTTCCTCCTCCCACGCGACGCAGAGTTGACTGCCAAAGTCGCCGTTGCCAGCGCCGCTGTCTTCATCCAGGGGTTCCTGCCCTCGATCGCCATACCAGCCGGTGGCAGATCCGGAAACCAGCACGCGAGGCGGCCGCTCGCAACGGCCGAGCCAATCCACGAGTTCCCGGGTCAGATCGACGCGGCTGCGCCATAGAAGCTCTCGTCGGGCCGCGCTCCACGGGCGATCGGCAATCGGCGCGCCCGCCAGATTGATGACTGCATCCAATGGCGCGGCACCGTCCAGCTCTCGCAGCGCTGCGATGCCGCGCGCACGGGCACACAGCCGCGCGACGCGTTCAGGCGTACGGCTCCAGACCACCAGATCGTGCCCCTGCGCCTGCCAGTGGCGGCACAGTGCCCGCCCGATCAATCCGGTGCCTCCAGTCAGCAGGATGCGCACGATGGGGCGGCCTCCTTATTGCGGTTCAACGCAGTCATAACGCCTCCAGCCTTGCGCGCACGTCTTCGGCGCGCTTGCGCAGGACGTCGCGCTCTTCGGGTTCCATCTTGGCGAGTTGCCGATACACCATCGACAGCCGCGGGTTACGGCCGAACACTTCACTGTGGCGCGCAAAGAAATCCCAGTACAGCGCGTTGTAAGGACATGCGCGCTCACCGACGCGCTGCTTGCTGTCGTAATGGCAGCCCTTGCAGTAATCGCTCATGCGGGAAAGATAAGCGGCGCTACTGACATACGGCTTGGTGGCAATGCGGCCGCCGTCTGCCCATTGGCTCATGCCCACCGTATTCGGCAGCTCCACCCATTCGAATGCGTCGATGTACACGCCGAGGTACCAGCGGTGCACCTCGTCCGGCGCGAGCCCCGCCAGCAAGGCGAAGTTGCCGATCACCATCAGGCGTTGAATGTGATGCGCATGGGCGGTTTGCAGCGACTGGCCGATGGCGAGTTGCAGGCAGCGCATCTGCGTCTTTCCGCTCCAGAACCAGGACGGCAGCGGCGCATTGTGGTTCAGCACGTTGCTCGAAGCGTACCCGGGCATGTGCGCCCAGTAGATGCCGCGTACATATTCGCGCCAGCCCAGGATCTGGCGGATAAACCCCTCCACGGCAGGCAATGGTGCCTTGCCATGCCGATACGCTGCCTCGGCGCGATCGATCACCTCGCGCGGATTCAGCATCTTCACGTTGAGCGAAAAAGACAGCAACGAGTGGAACAACCGCTGGTGGCTGCTGCTCATGGCGTCTTCAAAATCGCCAAAGTGCGGCAGCACCTGCCCGACAAACGCGTCCAGGCAGGCCAGCGCTTCAGCGCGGTTCAAGGGCCACCGCAATGCCCCGGCCTGCGGGTTGCCGAACGACTTCACACCGCTGCGTTCGATGGTCTCCCACAACGCCCGGTGGTCATGCACAGGACGCGCGTCGGCGGGCTCCGGCGGCGAGCCGCGCCACGGCTTGCGGTTGTCATGATCGAAATTCCACTGCCCGCCCTCCGGCGCCCCCGTGCCGTCGAGCAGCACACCAAAGCGGCGGCGCATCTCGCGATAGAACCGCTCCATGAGCCATTGCTTGCGGCCGTCAAACATCGCGGCAAGTTCATGCCTGCCCGTCAGGAAGTGTTCGGTATCGACCTCGCACGTCGACAGCGACTGCGCTGGCGCCCAACGACGCAACTGTTCATCCAGGCGCCACTCGTCAGGGGATTGCCATTCGACCCGCTCGGCGCCGTAGTGCCGGGCGAGCGCGGCGAGATTCTCGGTCACGGACTGGCGGTTGCTTTCATCGTCGATCGCCACATACCGCACGCGGTGCCCCGCCGCCCGGAGACCGCGCGCAAAGTCGCGCATGGCCGCAAAGATGGCAAGGATCTTCTGCGCGTGGTGCAGGACGTAGTCCGTTTCCTGACGCACTTCCATCAGCACGTAGACGACGTCCGCGTCCACCTCCGCAAACCATGAATGCAGCGGGTTGAGCTGATCGCCCAGCACCAGCCGGAGACTCTTTGCGCCTTGGTTCATGTCATTGCGCCGCGTGCTCGCCTTCGGTCTTGTGCATACGCCCTCGCGCTACTGAGACGGATCCTGCCGCTCATGGGATACCAAGATGAGCGCGTTCGTATCAATGCCCAGCGCACGTGCGCGTGCAAAGATCGCCTCCCGCTGCGCGGGGTCGAGTTGCCTGTCCCGCGTCAACACCCAGCAGTAGCTGCGGTCCGGCCCGACAACCAGCGCCCAGCGATAGCCCGGATCGAGCGCCGCCACGTGATAGCCACCATAAAACGGACCGAAGAAGGACACCTTCAGCGAGCCCGTATCGGGGCTGCCCACGAACAGCGCTTTGCCGACCGCCTCGCGCCATTCATTCTTGGCCGGATCGAAGCCACGATTGACCACACGCACGCTGCCGTCGGGTTGGGGCTGGTACGTGGCCGATACGTCGGTCAAGCCTCGCTCGAACGAATGATCGAGCCGTGCCTGCTCGTACCAGCGCCCCTGATACCGTTGAAGATCGAACGGCGTAACAGCAGTGATGCCTTCGGGCGGGCTCGTCGGCACACAGCCTGCCAGAAGCATCGTGCCTGCCAGCGCCGGCACCAGCGTCCACCGTTGCAAGCCCGCGCGCACTGCACGCAGGCCATGCTTCGCGCGTTGAAACGCGGTTGTCAACGCATCTGCCATTCAACCCCTCCCTACATGAATGCCACCCATGGCGACATGAAACGCTGCACCACGCAGCGCGTCAACGAAATGCGGCAGAACGCGCGATGCATTCCAACCAGTGAACACGCTTTGCGTTGGCAAATGCGTCTACACCCGATGAATCCCGTTGCAGATCGGTGTAAGCCATGAGCACGATTTGCATCGAGAAAATTTCGCACCGGCGCCTCCGCGTCAGAGGCTCTGTCAGTAGACTTTCAAAGCAGCCTGTTCAACGCTTGACCCCACGCACGCCCTCGCAATATGCCTGCCAAACGCGTTCACGCTGCCCGAGCCTTGGCGCTTGTCCTGTCTTCCATCATGAGCGTCGGCGCCTGGGCCGACTGCCGCGACACGGTGCCCGCGCCGCAGCTGTCAGGCAAGGGAGCGCTGTGCCTGCTGGGGTTCTGCCTCTACGACGCGCAGTTGTGGAGCGCTGAACTCCCGCCCAGCTATGACGCGCCCTTTGCGCTGGAAGTGACATACCGGCGCGCAGTCGAACGAAGCCGCCTCATCGAAACCGCCATCGACGAAATTCGGCGGCTGCAGAGCCCCGTGCCGCCAGACGACACGCTCGCGCAATGGCAGCGCGCCATGACGCCCGCCTTCCCCGATGTCAAACCGGGCGACACTTTGTGCGGCGTGTATCTGCCCGGCCGCGGCGCACGCTTCTACGCAAATGGACAACTGACGACCGAGGTGAACGATCCCGCGTTTGCGCGCGCCTTTTTCGATATCTGGCTGGCACCCGGCACGCGCGCTCCGTCCTTGCGCCGTCACCTTCTGGGCAAGTCACGTTGATGCGCGCACGGCTAGTTGGCGTCTCCCGGCGACTGGAAGCCCGGTTGCCCGATCTGGCTCGGGAACTGCGGTACGCGCCGGAAACGCGAAATGTCGTAACCCATGGCCTGGAAACGGCCCAATGCCGCGCGATAGTCCGCATCGCTCATGTTGGGCTCGCGCGAGAACACCCAGCCGAGGCTTTTGTCCGGATAGCCGAGCAGGGTCACGCGGTATTCGGGGTCGACATACAGCGTCAGCTGCGACACATAGATGGGCCAGAACAACCGCACACGCCATTCGCCGCCGCCACTGCCGTCCACCACCGAATCGACGAACTGCATGCGTTTGAACGGCGCGTCGAAACTGCCGGGCCGATAGACGTACGCATCGTCGATACGGCCATCGGGCCGCAGCGACCATTCGGCATAGCTGCCGACATTGCCCCGCTCGCCAAAGTACGGAATGTTGGCGATGACATACCAACGCCCCATGTAGCGCGGCAGGTCGACCGAAACCGTCTGCAGCGGGACGGCCGCCAGCGGGTTCGGATTCGGCGGCGGGCCGGAGCAGGCCGTGCTGGCCAGCGCCAGCGTGACGACGGCCAGACAACGTGCCCAACCTGACAGGATGACCCCACGAGGGCCTCTTTGATGCGTTCTCATCGTGCTCTCCTCTATGCGGTGGCCGGACAGGCCGGCTGGTTTGTCTGCGTGCTGAGTGCCGCGCGCGACGCCGCGTGGGTCGGCATCGTCTTCGTCGCCGGACTGCTGGCGCTGCACTTGCGGCAAGCCCCCCAGCCGCGGTGGGAGTTGCGGCTGGTGGTGTGGGTCGTGGTGCTGGCGGCGCCGTGGGAAACCGCCCTGATACGTGCCGGCCTCATCGCCTATCCGCACGGCACGTTGTGGGCCGGATTCGCACCGCCCTGGCTGCTGGCGCTCTGGGTGCTGTTCGCGATCCAAGTGAATGTCCTCTTTCGTTGGCTGCGCGGCAGATGGTGGCTGGCGATGCTGCTGGGAGCCGTTGCCGGCCCGCTCTCGTTTCGTGCGGGCGCAGCGCTTGGGGCCGCACACATTTCAGAGATGCCTGCCACGCTCGGCACACTGGCCATCGGTTGGGCGATATGGATGCCGCTGCTGGTGTGGATGGGCGAGCGCACCGATGGCACCGGCATTTCGCCCTGACTGCCGCTGCGGTGCCTAGCGCTTGACGAACCGGTAATGCGCCACGCCCCATTCGTTGCCGTTTGCATAACCGAACAACGTCGAGACTGCCAGGTAGAACATGCGCCAGCGCTGAAACCACACGGCCGCCTGGGCCTTGCCGTAGGTCTGGACGAACACCGGCATCAAACGATCACGGGCCGCGTCCAGGTTGGCGAGCCAATGGTCGGCGGTGCGCGCGTAGTGCGTGCCGCTGACCCACCAGTGCCGCGCCATGCGCAGGTCGTCCTGGAATTCCAGCAGCAACGCCTCCGATGGCATCGTGCCGCCCGTGAAGAAGTACTTCGACATCCAGTCGGTACCGTCCTGCACCTGAAAGTGATACGCCAGCGTGCGATGCGCAAAGATGTGCACGAACAGCACCGCGTCCGGTCGCATCCACCGCGCGATCTTGCTCAACAGCAGGCCGTAGTTCTTCATGTGCTCGAACATTTCGATCGAGACAACACGGTCAAAGCGGCCGCCCTTGGGCATCTCGGCAAACTCGAAATCGACGATGTTTCCGGTGTGCACGGTCAGGTTCGTCAGGCCTCGCTCGGCGGCGCGAGCCTCGATCCAGCTGCGCTGGCCCCGCGAATTCGACAACGCCACGATGCGTGCGTTGGGATAGCGCTTGGCCATCCACAGTGACAACGATCCCCAGCCGCAACCCAGATCCAGAATGCACTGACCGTCGGCCAGGCTGGCACGCTCGGCGTAGCAGGCAAACATTGCCTCTTCGGCCTCGGCCAGCGTTTCGTTGCCGGTCGGGTACAGGGCGCAGGAGTATTTCAACTGCGGCCCCAGATGGGCCTCGAAAAAGGCGGGCGGCAATTCGTAGTGCTGCGTGTTGGCGGCGTCTGTCTCGATAGCGATGGGGCTGCTGTGCAGCTCGTCCAGCAGTGCATTGAAACGACGCGAACGCAGTTCGCCGTCGTTCAGACCTTCGTCTCGCAGGCGTTGGCGCATCAGGGCGCGCATGCCGGCGCGCACGAGCCCATCCGGCAGCCATCCGCGCTCGCAGCACTGGATGAGCCAGCCGTCACTGGCGTCGGCCGCAGCCTGCGGCGGTAGGGTCGGCGTGGACAGTGCAGTCATGTGCGCTCCTTGGATCTGTACGTCTGGTATCAGTGGCGCGGCGGCCAGGGGATCAGTACGCTCGTCGTGCGGGCGTATTCGGCATAGTCATCGCGCGTGGCGTGCATATGCGCCTCAAGCATCGGAACGCCCGAAACCTTGACGAGCAACCACGCCATGGCCACAGGCGGCAACAGCGTGAGCCATGCCCAGGGCGACCCGAGCGCCAGGGGCACATAGGCCAGCCAGTGCACGCATTCAAAAAAATAGTTGGGATGCCGCGAATAGCGCCACAGCCCCACCTGGCAGGTCTTGCCACGGTTGGCCGGGTCGGCTGCAAAGCGGCGCAATTGCCCGTCTGCCACGGCCTCGCCCGCCACAGCCACCAACCACAGGGCCACCGCAATCGCCATGGCGAAAGCGCTGGGAGAATCCGGCCGGTAGCTCGGCACGGCAAACGCGATCGACAGAAACATCGAGACCACCGCCTGCAACTGGAAGAAACCAAACATGTTTCGCGATGCGGCCGGGCCCCACTCCTCACGCAACTTGCGGTAGCGCGCGTCTTCCGGCTTGCCGGCGTTGCGCCGCCACAGGTGCCAGCCAAGGCGCGCACCCCACACCGCACCGCCGGCCCCGACCAGCAAGCGTGCCGGCAACGAACCGGTGCTCAGCGCCGCGTAGAGCAACGCCACCACGCCCAGCGAGAACGCCCAGACGGGATCGACCATGCCGGCGTTCCTGGTGCTCAACTGCCATGCCCACACGGCACTGAACACCGCCACCAGAAACACCAGCGCAACGAGTGCAACGCCGATCGCCGACATCGTCACCCCCGCTGCAGCAGAAACTGCGACACGCCGATCCGCCCCTCGTCAAAGCCGGCCTCGCAGTACGCGAAGTACAGCCGCCAGATGCGGATGAAGGGCTCGTCGAAGCCGAGCGCGCGCACGGCCTCCAGGCGGGCTTCGAAACGCTGGCTCCAGCGGCGCAGTGTCTCTGCGTAGTCGCGGCCGAAGTCGAGGCGGTCGACCACACGCAAACCGTGTTGCTCCGCCAGCCGGATAAAGCGCTCGCGACTGGGCAACATGCCGCCCGGGAAGATGAACTGCTGGATGAAATCGGTGCCGGCGCGGTAGCGCTCGAAATGCGCTTCGTCGATGGTGATGCTCTGCACCAGCGCCCGGCCGCCATGCCGCAGGCAGCGCACCAGCGTCCGGAAGTAGCTCGACCAGTACGCCTCGCCCACGGCCTCGAACATCTCGATGGACGCGATGGCGTCGTACGCCCCGTCCAGGTCCCGATAGTCACGCAGCTCAACGCGGGCCCGGGGCTCGTCGGCCAGGCGCTCGGCCGTATAGCGGCGCTGTTCTTCCGAGAGTGTGATGCCGTGCACGTGTGCACCGCGCGCGCAGGCCATCTCCATCAGGCCGCCCCATCCGCAGCCGATTTCCAGCACATCCATGCCGGGCCCTACCCTCAGCAGGTCGCACACGCGCCGGTACTTGGCGGCTTGCGCTTCAGCAAGGCCATGCCGCAGATTGCCGTTGAACCAGGCCGACGAATACGCCATGCCTTCGTCCAGCCAGAGGCGATAGAAATCGTTACCCAGGTCGTAATGCAGATGGATGTTGCGACGGCTGCCGCGGCGGCTGTTCCGGCGCAGCAGGTGGCGCAGGCGCAGGACGGAGCGCGCCAGCGCATTCCCGAAGATCGCCTGGTCCAGCGTGGCCGCATTGACGATGGCCAGCCGCAGCAGGTTGGTGAGGTTGCCCGAGTCGATCCATCCGTCGCGATATGCTTCGGCAAAGCCCACGTCGCCGCTGCGCAGGATGCGTCCGCAGGCGCGCCAGTCGGTGATGCGCAGATCTGCCACGAGGGGCGACGGGGCATCGCCGATCTGCACCTCGCCATCAGGCGTGACAAGGTGAAGGACGCCGTGCCGCAGCCGCCCGGCCAGCGCTAGAAACAGCCGGCCGGCAGCAGGAACATGGGGCGGCACCCAGGCAAGGGAGCGCGAGGCTGTCATCGGGAGTTCTCCGGAGAAGATCTGTCGTGCGGGACGCGGCCAAAAAACGGCACGCCCTTGAACCACAGGCGCAGGGCCTGCCAATGGATGCGGCCGATGACCTGCAGTGCAAGCAAAGGCTGGCGCAGCAGCGCGCGTCGCAGGTGGGCGGCATCGAACGGCTGCAACCGGCCGCCGATGGCGGTCTGCAGCAAGGCGCCGTCTCGGTCGTGATAGTCGATGCGCACCAGCGCCGTTGCAGCGCCCTCGGCAAAGCGGAACCGATAACCGCCCTCGACCCGGCAGAACGGCGAGACATGCAGTTGCTTGCGGCACGTCAGCACGGTGTGCGCGTCGATGGCTCCGCCGTCGTGCGCGCACAGCAGGTATCGATGGTGCTGCCCGAAGGTGTTGTTGACCTCGGCCAAGACCGCGCGCAGCGTGCCGGCCGCGTCGTGGCAATACCAGAACGAGACGGGGTTGAACATCCAGCCGGCAATGCGCGGAAAGGTCTGCAGCCAGACCTCGCCATCGGCAGGCAAACCCGCGCTGCTCAGCACGCCACGTATCCACGCGAGCAGGTCCGTGCCGTCGCGCGGGCCGTAGTCACGCACGCGCAAGGACAACGGGCGGAGGCAGTCGACGCCGAACCACGCTCCGGTCAGGCGACCCAGCGCGGAGAGCTTCACGCGCACGGCAAACACCGGATAGACGAAGCGATTGGCGACCGGCCGCAGGCGACGGTGCATGACCTGGCCGACGAGAAGCTGTGCGTCGCCGTTCATGGCGCCACCTGTGCCCAGGCCGGAGCGCAGCCGAAATCCGCCACGACGCGCAACGCGGACTTCAGGCCGTCTTCGTGGAATCCGTAGCCCGTCCAGGCGCCCGCAAACCAGGTGCGGCTGCGGCCCTGCAATGCCGGCAGGCGGGCCTGCGCGTCGATGGCCGGTTGGTCGAACACCGGATGCTCGTATTCGAAGCGCCGATACTCAAGCTCGGGCGCGGGCGGCGCAAATGGATTGAGCGTGACCACCACGGGCGTCGTCACCGGCAGCGGTTGCAGCTGGTTCAGCAGGTAGCTGACGCACGGCGCGCCCGCCGTTGCGCCGGCGTGGGGCGCGTCCAGATAGTTCCACGCCGACCACACGCGCCGCCGACGCGGCAACAGGCGGGTATCCCGATGCAGGAATGCGGTGTTGGGCTGGTACCGGAAAGCGCCCAGCACGGCGCGCTCGTCGTCGGTGGCATCGTCGAGCAGCTGCAGCGTCTGCGGTGCATGCGTGGCGAGCACCACGGCGTCGTATCGCTCGCTTCCCGCATCCGTGCGGATATCGACATGGGCCTCTGCCCGGCGGATGCCGCGCACCGGCGTGCCGACACGCACATCGGCCAGCCGGCCGGCAATCGCCTGCACATAGCTGCGCGCACCGCCTTTGACGGTCCGCCAACGCGGCCGGTTGAAGACCTGCAGCAAGCCGTGGTTCAGACAGAACCGAAGGAATGTTTCGGCCGGAAACGCCAGGATCTCGCGGCTCGGCGTCGACCAGATGGCGGCTGCCATCGGAAGCAGATAGTGCGCGCAGAACGGCTCGCCATAGCGGCCGGCTGCCAGCAGCGTGCCGAGGCTGTGGCGTTCATTGCGCGCCACGGCCAGGTTGGCGTGCGCCTGGCGGTTGAAGCGCAGGATGTCGCTCAGCATCGACAGGAACCGCGCCGAGACCAGATTGCGCGGCTGCGCAAAGACCGTGCTGAGGCTGGTGCCGGCCCATTCCAGCGCCCCGCCGTCGACCGATACGCTGAACGACATGTCGCTCTCGCAATGCGCTACGCCAAGCTCGTCGAACAACGCAATGAGGTTCGGGTACGTGCGGGCATTGAACACGAGAAAACCGGTATCCACGCCAAAGACCTGCCCGCCCTCCTCGATGTCGACCGTATTGGTGTGCCCGCCAAGCCGTGGCGCGGCCTCGAACAGCGTCACGGCGTGCCGCTTCGCAAGAAAATGCGCCGCCGCCAGCCCCGAGATGCCGGAGCCGACCACGGCAATGCGCTTTGCAGGAAACTGAAGAATGTTCAAGGCGATGCCTCTTGGGGTGGCTGGGCGCTCATCCGCCGTGGCGGCCGGGCAGCAGCGCAAGAAACTCGCGCCGCAGGCTGGGATCGGTCAGGAACACGCCGCGCATCACGCTGCTCACCATGCGCGACTCGTCGTCTTTCGTACCGCGCCAGTGCATGCAGTAGTGCTCGGCCTCCAGCACAACGGCCAGGCCGTCGGGCGCCATGCGGTCTTCCAGCAAATCGGCGATCTGCTTGATGGCTTCTTCCTGGATCTGCGGACGGCTCATGACCCAGTCGATCAGCCGGGCGTACTTGGACAGCCCGATCAACTGGGAGTCCTGGCGCGGCATGACGCCGACCCACGCGCGCCCCATCACCGGACACAGGTGGTGCGAGCAGGCGCTGCGCACCCGCAACGGCCCGACCACCATCAGCTCGTTGAGCCGCTCCGCATTCGGAAACGCCGTCACTTCGGGGGCTTCGACGTAGCGGCCGGCAAACACCTCGCGCACGAACATCTTGGCGACGCGGCGCGCGGTTTCCCGGCTGTTGTGGTCTTGTTCCACATCGATGACCAGCGCGCGCAGCACCGCCTGCAGGCGCTCCTCCACCTCTGCCTGGAGCAGATCCAGTTCACCCTCGCGCAGGTAGGCGGCGATGTTGTCGTTGGCGTGAAAACGGTGGCCGGCACTCATCAGCCGCTCCCGAATCCGGACAGAAAGCGGCACGCTGCCAGCCGCCCCGGCAAACCCGGGCGGATCCAAAGTCAGTTTCATTGAAATGCCTCCGAAAAGCGGGCGGCGCTCACCGCCCATGCCGGCTCAGCACAGCGCCCTGGCGGCGCTCTGTTGCGTATACGCGGCTAAGTGGCGGGTGGATGCATCGACTCGGCCCGTATGGCGAACTCCATCGCGTCTTCCAGCATCAGCCGCGCGCGGTTGGCGACATCGCCCAGATGCCGGTGCAGTTGCTCATCGAGCGTCGAGCGCACCGCGCAGCCGTCACTGAACCGCTCAAAGGCATCGAGTTGCCGGATCAGGTCGACAAGATGCCGTGGGCACTCGCACGCAATCGTCTGTGACGCATTGGCAAAGATGTCCAGTTGGCGGTCGGTGAAACGGCGCGCATTCCGACGCAGGGGCTCGAGCTTCCCGTAGACAACGTCGACGCGCACGAGCTGCGTCAACTCGTTCAGTATCTGGTCCAGTTCGGCCTGGGCGTTGGGGTCCCGATACAGGCGCACACCGGCGGCGCGCAGCATGTCGGTGGCGCGGACCGTGCCAAAGCTGTAGATCACGCCCACCGCACGCGTGCCCGTGCTGCGGGCTGCCACCAGGATGGCTTGCGCGGTGTCAGGCTGCAAGGAAGCCGCGTCGACGATCAGGACGTCCGTACCAGCCGGTACCGCAGGCGGCACGTGTCCATCCAGGGCGGGGAGTTCAGAGACCGCGTCAACGCCGAGGGAGGCGAGCGTGGTTTTCCTGCGCCGCACGCGTTCGGCCAGCAGGCTGCCACAAACGGCGAGCGAGATTGCAGCGTGCCCGGCCACGGGCGGACCCGGCTCTTCGCTGGCCTGTGATGCTTCCAGAAGCTGTTCAAGCTCGGCGCTGCTGATGCGTGCAATCGTGCCGATCGCGTGTCCGCGATTGACCAGCGTCCTGAGCAGCGCCAGGCGCCGGACGTCTTCGCCGGAATACAACCGCTGGCCTGTCTCCGATTTGGCGGGCGAAATCACGCCGTAGCGCTGTTCCCACACACGGAGCGTGGACACAGGCATCCGGGCCATGCGGGCGGCTGTACCGCTTCGATACCGTGGCGTTGCGTTGTCTTCGTGTTGCACATGCGTCTCCATGCGAGCGCTGATTCGCTTACATGAAACGCGGTGGACGGGATAACGTCAACGAAATGTCGCGGGATACGCCACATTTTCGTACGATTGAACAGGATTTGAGTTGGATTTATGCGGACCGTCGTGCCGCCACAGGCAGACGAGGCCGCCCCCCCCCTTTCTGCCCGGCCGTTCCCAACGTGGTGCTATGCTTGCCCCCGCACGCCATTGCGTGCCCATCCCGGATGGCCCATTTCAATCCAATCTACGCATCCCATGGCGACGAAAACCAAGACCGCAGCAAAGAAAGCCGCACCGGCAAAGAAAACCGCACCGGCCAAGAAAGCCGCTGCCGCGGCACCGGCCGTCAAGCCGCTGAAGAACACGTTCACCAAGGCAAGCCTGGTCAGCCATCTGGCCGAGCAGGCCGCCGTCGACGCCAAGTCGGTGAAGGCTGTGCTTCAGCACCTTGAGCACACCATCCTGGGCGCCCTGCACAAGAAGGGTGCTGGCGAATTCACGCTGCCGGGCCTGTTCAAGGTGACGTCGGTGAAGGTGCCGGCGACCAAGCGCCGCTTCGGCAAGAACCCGTTTACGGGCCTGGAACAGTGGTTCGAGGCCAAGCCGGCAACGGTGCGGGTGAAGGTCCGGGCGCTGAAGAAGGTCAAGGACGCCGCCGTGAACGGCTGACGTCTCATCAAGGGAGCTTCGGCTCCCTTTTCTTTTGGGCGCTGCCGCTGAACGGGCAACGCCCTCGCGCACGTCCGAGCGGCGGGTAACGTTTCCACTCGAATACGGTACCCGCAGCCCGGCGTGCCCACGCCGCGCCGATCAAGACAGCGCCGCGAACGCCGCCGCAACCAGACGGCGCTGCTCGGCCTGATGCGCACGCACCGACGCATGCGCCCCCGACGGCGTAGCCCGACGGCACACCGCGGCGAGGCGACTGCCCTTCGGTACTGACCCCTCCAGTGCGTCGCGCACGGAGCGCCATGCCCCCTGGTTGGCGTCTTCCTCCTGCGCCCAGACGATTTCCGCCAGGTTCGGGAATCGCTCCAGCGCGGCCTTGAGCGCGTGCTGGGGGAACGGATACAGCTGCTCCACGCGGATCAGCGCGACATCGGCGCGCCCCTCCCGCTCGCGCTGTGCGAGCAGTTCATAGAAGAACTTGCCGCTGCACAGCACGGCCCGCGTGACGGCGTCCGGATCGCGCGTTGCGGTGTCGGGCAAGACCGGCATGAACGCGCCCTCGACAAGGTCGCGCACGCGCGCATGCGAACGTGCATGACCCAGCAGCTCCGCCTTGGGCGACATGACGATCAACGGCTTGGGCTCGGTCAGCGCGGCCTGCTCGCGCAGCAGGTGGAACCACTGGCCGGAGGTCGACGGCATGACGACGCGCAGGTTGCCGTCCGCGCACAGTTGCAGGAAGCGGCCCAGGAACCCGCTCGAATGCTCGGGGCCGACGCCTTCATGGCCGTGCGGCAGCAGCATCGTCAGCGCAGACCGGCAACCCCATTTGTACTCGCCCGATGCGATGTACTGGTCGATGAAGACCTGGGCGCCGTTGACGAAATCGCCGAACTGCGCCTCCCAGAGCGTGAGCCGCGTACGGGTCTGCACGCTATAGCCGTACTCGAAGCCGAGCGCAGCCTCTTCCGACAGCGGCGAGTTGACGACGTCAAACCCACCTTGGTGTGGCGCCAGGTGCTGCAGCGGGACGTACGGACTGCGCTCGGCAGGCTGCGTCGCTTGCGAGTGCCATACCGCATGGCGGTGCATGAACGTCCCGCGGCCCACATCCATGCCGGACAGCCGTACGCTGTGGCCGTCTTCGAGCAAGGTGGCATAGGCCAGGTTTTCGGCCATGCACCAGTCGGCCGCTTGCTCGCCGTCCGACACCGCCGTACGCCAGCGCTCGCACAGACCGCGCACCATGTCGTGCAGCAGGACACCGTCGGGCGGTGTGGTCAACGTTTGCGTGAGCGCCTGCAGGCGCCGCAACGACAGCGGCTGAAGCGGTCGCCGCGTGCACGCGGGGCCAGCTACCGCATCCGCGGCGGACACCGCTGCGGCATGCCCCGCCACCAGCGTCCGCAGCGCGTGCTCGCGCAGGTCGGCCAGGCGCGTCGATGCCGCGCTGGCCGGGTGATACTGCTCGGTGACCGTGGGATGCGCCGCAATGGCCGCATGCAATGCGGGCTGCGTGAGGGCGGGCGTGTCGTGCTCGGAATGGCCCAGGCGCCGGTAGCCGATCAGGTCGATGACGATGTCGGCACCGTGCTCCATGCGGTATGCGATGGCGATCCGTGCTGCGCGCACGACGGCTTCCGGATCGTCCGCATTGACGTGAAGGACCGGCGCATCGACCATGCGGGTGACGTCAGTGCAGTAGTCGTTCGCGCGCACGTCCATCGCGTTGGGCGTGGTGAAGCCGATCTGGTTGTTGACGATCACGTGCACGACGCCGCCAGCGGTATAGCCGCTGCGGCGGGTCAGGTTCAGCGTTTCCATGACGACGCCCTGCCCAGCGAACGCCGCGTCGCCGTGCACCATGATCGGCACGCACGGTGTATCGGGGTGTTCGTCCACGTACGCGCGGGCCATGCCGCAGACGACCGGATACACACTTTGCAGATGCGACGGATTGGGCGCCAGCACCAGAGACACTTCACCGCCGGCAACGGTGCGCCGGGCCGCGCCCCCGAGGTGATACGGCAGGTCGCGCTGCGCGATGGCGACGTCGGAATCCGGATCGAGCCGCTCGAGCATGCCGCGCGCATCCACCCCCATCACGTTGACCAGCGCGTTCAGGCGCCCACGGTGCGGCAGGCCAAGAAAGATCTGGCGTACGCCGCAGTT
Organism: Ralstonia sp. RL; assembly: GCF_001683835.1. Taxonomy (NCBI): domain Bacteria; kingdom Pseudomonadati; phylum Pseudomonadota; class Betaproteobacteria; order Burkholderiales; family Burkholderiaceae; genus Ralstonia; species Ralstonia sp. RL. Next base: position 36,466 of record NZ_LWRX01000090.1, read on the forward strand.
GCCGGCCTCTCCGATGAGCGTGTCGAGCAGCGGCACCAGGCTCTCGCAGCCCTCCAGCGAGAACCGCTTGGCGTGCGCGAACGTGCTGCCAGCCAGCCGCTCCCACATTTCAGCGGCCAGCAGCCGGCCCAGCAGCCAGCGCTTGTGCTCGGGCGCCGGCGGCGGGGCAAGCAGTTCGGTTTCCATGCGGGCATGAAGCCACGCACGGCGCTGGCGCTTGCGCACACCGCTGCAATCGAGACCGATCGATCCGCAATACACGCGCCTGAGCTGCCACTCGAGCTCCTGCACGGTGGTCGCTGTCGGCAGGGCGGTGCCATCCGGTTCGCGGCGCTGTGCCGGGTCCAGGCCATGGAACGCCGGACGCAGTTCGGGCACGTCGGGCAACGGCACGCGCGCAAGCGGATCGAGACGCGCGCGGCGATAGCCGAGCTCGCGGTATGCGTCGATCAGGCCGCCGACAGCGGTGGCGGCAGCCACCGGGGCAAGCGTGGGGCCCGGCCCCACTTCGACAAGTTGCGGAGAGTGTGAAGACATGGTTGTTCACGAGAAAAGAGACACCGTGGTTTGCCCCCACCACCGGCACGCCATGCTCCCGCGCGCAACCCTCCAGCCGGCACAGCGGTCGGTCAGCAGGCACGTGTTCGGTAGACGGCGGGGACCGCTCGAAACGCCACACCGGGCAACCGCCCGGGCGCAACGTCGATTCCTTGTTCTACGAGCCGCCTGGCGACGGCCCGTGCCTCCTCCGTTGGACTGCTGACAGCAACATCACTGCAACGACGGCACTGCAACGACAGATTACGAAAGCGTCTGGACCTCGCCCCAGGCCGCAGCCGCTGCGGGCAACGTGGCCGCGGCCCCGCCATGCACGGCATGCGTGCGATCCGACAGATCGCCATGAAGCCGGAACGCGCTGACCATGTGAGCCAGCTGATCGGCCTGGTCCTGCAGGGCCTGGGCCGCCGCGGCGCTTTGCTCGACCAGCGCGGCGTTTTCCTGCGTGACCTTGTCCATCTGGGTGATGGCCTCGTTGATCTGCTCGATGCCCTGGCTCTGCTCGCGGCTCGATGCGCTGATCTCCGAGACGATGTTCGTCACATTCTGGATGCCGGCCACCACGTCGCGGATGATCTGGCCGGCCTCTTCGACCTTGGCGGTACCGGCGCCGACGTGGCTGACGGAATCCTCGATGAGCCCCTTGATCTCCTTGGCGGCAGCCGCGCTGCGCTGCGCGAGGCTGCGCACCTCGCCGGCCACGACCGCAAACCCGCGCCCCTGCTCGCCGGCGCGCGCGGCTTCCACGGCGGCGTTCAGCGCAAGGATGTTGGTCTGGAAGGCAATGCTGTCGATCACGCCGATGATGTCGACGATCTTGCGCGACGACGCGTTGATCGTGCTCATGGTCTCGATCGCATCCCCCACTGCGTCACCGCCCTTGGTGGCGACCTGCGACGCATTCGACGCCAGGCGGCTGGCTTCCTGTGCGTTGTCGGCGTTTTGCTTGACGGTGGACGTGAGCTGCTCCATCGCGGCCGCGGTCTCCTCCAGGGAGCTCGCCTGCTGCTCGGTGCGGCTGGACAGGTCGAGGTTGCCGCTGGCCACCTCGCGCGACGCCCGGGTAATGGTGTCGGTGCCGTCGCGCACGCGCCCGACAATGCGGTGCAGGTTTTCCGTCATGTGCTTGAGCGCACCGAGCAGGCGGCCGATCTCGTCGCGCGTGTCGACCTCCAGGTGATGCGTCAGGTTGCCCTGCGCCACCGCTTCGGCCAGCTGCACGGCGCGATTGATCGGTCGCGTGATCGTGCGCGTGATGAAGCCGCCGGTGGCAATGGCCAGCAGCGCCGCCACCACGCTCAGCACGATCATCTGGATCTTCGCGCTGGCCCCCTGCTCGGCCGCTTCGCCCACGTCGCGTTCCATCTCGGCGGCCTGGTGGTCGACCATCTTGTCGACCAGCACGTAGTACTGGTCCTGCAGGCGGCTCATCTCGCCCTGGTAGAGCACGCGCGCGTCTTCCGGCCTGTTGGCATCGACGAGCTCGAAGAACTTGCGCACGCTCGCGCCATACGCCGAGCGCGCATCGAACTGCTCCTTGAACAGTGCCTTTCCCTGGTCGGTCTTGAGCAGCTTCTCGAGCCGCCCGTACGCCTGCCCGTTGGCCTGCCGGATGGCCGCGTAGTCGTTCATGTACTTCGCCTTCTGTTCAGGCGAAGTGGCCAGCAACAGGTTGCTGAGAATGCCGTTGGCCTTGTAGCCGTTGTTCTTGATCTGGTTGCTCAGCGCGATCAGCGAATAGCGCTCGCTGACGATCCGGCTCATCTTCGTGTTGTTGTCGTCCAGATGCTGTATGCCGACCGTCGCGGTCCCGATCAGCAGCAGCACGACGAGCGCGAACGCCGCACCTAGCCGTACGCCGATCTTCATATCCGAGATTCTCATTTGCTTCATTCCTGTTTCAGCGCTTCAAGAGAGAGACGTCATGGCCGGGCAATACCATTGCCGGCCATTCGGCGATGCACTCAGGTGCATGCAGGAAGGCAGAAGAATTCCGCGCAAGAAAATGCGGCCGCCATTTACCGATCTGTTTCTCCGGCCCCCTTCGACCGGACTTGTCGGCATGGCAGGACAAATCTTGAGCAGCGGCCAGATGCGGCCATGGGACTCGTTTTTGGCGCACGCGTCGTATCGCGCGCACCTCATGCACGAAATGGAATCAATACGATGAGAACAGCGTGCATCGGGCCGAATTCACGTGCATGAAAACGCACCAAATCTGGGATTCAGCATTTCGCCGGCCGCGATTTTTTCGTCGTGAAATTATTTTAATTCTCATATTAGAGGGCCATTTCAGTGTGACCGCCGCACGTCATCACGGTGCATGCGGCCGGCCGGCAGCCGGCCCTCCTCAGCGCTCGAACCGCTGTCCGATACAGGCTTCTTTCTCAGGTACGAAGCCTTGTGTATGCCGAGCTTCTGCGCTCAGTCCGGCACCACCGCCGTCACCTCAATCTCGACTTTGGCTCGGTCTTCCACCAGCGCCGACACCTCCACCGCCGTCATCGCAATGCTGAAGCTTCCGATCAGCTCACGGAATGCCTTGCCGATTTCCGGATACGCCTCAACGTAGGCCTGCTTGTCGGTCACATACCACGTCATGCGCACGATGTGCTCGGGCTTGGCGCCACCTTCGGCCAGCACCTCGACGATGTTCTGCAGCGCCTGGCGCACCTGGCCGGCGAGGTCATCGGTATGGAAGACACCTTGCGCATCCCAGCCGATCATGCCGGCCACGAAGATCATGCGCCCGCGCGCAGAGACGCCGTTTGCATAGCCTTTCGGGCGCGGCCAGCCGGGGGGGAGAAGCACTTGCATGATGCGATTCCTTCTTATTCGATGTTCCAGTGTGGGACGCTTGCCTCGATCGCCTGCCGCACATCGGGCGGCACGGCAATCGCGCGATGCGTATTGAGATCGGTAAATACCAGCACCTGCTGCGAGCGCACGCGCTGTTCGTCGCCAGCCCAGCAATCCAGGCCCAACGTGAGCGACGCATTGCCGAGCCGCTCCAGCTTCAGCTTGAACTGCACGTCGTCGCCCATGCGGCTGATGGCGCTGAACTCGCAATGCAGTTTGACGATGGGCAGGCCGATGCGGCGCGGGCCGAGCATCTGCGCATACGAAATGCCCAGCCCATCGGTGAACCAGTCTTCGACCAGGCCGTTGAACAGCACCAGGTACTGCGGAAAGTAGACGATGCCCGCCGGGTCGCAGTGGGCGAAGCGGATGCGCGTGGCGCGCTCGAAGTGGTAGCTCATGCCGCGTTGTGCTCCCGCAGGCGATAGCGCAGCAGCTTGCCGACTTCACTGCGCGGCAGGCTCGCGCAGAACTCGATGGCGCGCGGGTACTTGTACGGCGCCACCGTCTGTTTCACGAAATCCTGCAGCGCCTTCACCATTTCCGGACCGGGCGCGTGGCCGGGATGCAGCACCACGAAGGCCTTGACGATCTGGCCGCGCTCTTCATCGGGCACGCCGATCACGCCGCACTCGGCCACGGCCGGATGCTGCATCAGCGCGTCTTCCACCTCGGGCGCGGCGATGTTGTAACCCGACGAGATGATCATGTCATCGGTGCGCGAGTGGTAGTGGAAGTAGCCTTCCTCATCCATCACGTAGGCATCGCCCGTGAGGTTCCAGCCGTTGCGCACGTAGGCGCGCTGGCGATCATCGGCCAGGTAGCGGCAACCGGTCGGGCCCTGGACGGCCAGCCGGCCGACGGTGCCGGGCGGCACGGGGTTGCCTGCGTCATCCACCACGCGGGCGACATAGCCGGGAACGGCCTTGCCGGTGGCGCCCGGGCGCACGTCGGCATCGGCGGCGGAGATGAAGATGTGCAGCATCTCCGTCGCGCCGATGCCGTCGATCAGCTCGATGCCGGTGGCGTTCTTCCACAGTGTGCGCGTGGCCACCGGCAGCGCTTCGCCCGCCGACACACAGCGGCGCAGCGGCGTGGCGCGCAACTCGTCTCCGCGCGCTGCGATGTTGCGGTACGTGGTGGGCGCGGTGAACAGCACCGTCGCGCCGAATGTGCGGATGCCGTCCACGAGATCGTTCGGCGACGCCTTCTCCAGCAGCACCGTCGATGCCCCCACGCTCATCGGAAACAGCAGCAGGCCGCCAAGGCCAAACGTAAACGCCATCGGCGGGCTGCCGATGAAGATGTCATCGGCCCGCGGCTTGAGCACATGGGGCGGCCAGCACGCGCAGATGGCCATGATGTCGCGGTGAAAGTGCATCGTCGCCTTGGGCACGCCGGTGGTGCCGGACGTGAAGGCGAGCAGGCACGTGTCGTCCGCCGCCGTATCGACGTTGACGAACGTGGCCGGCTGGCGTGCCATGGCCGCTTCCAGTCCCTCGGGCGTGTCATCGTGAAAGCGCATCACCTGGACCGGCTTGGCGGCCTGCGCAACGGCGTCATTGAGCTCGTCAATCAGGCGCGCATCGCAGAGCGCAAAGCCGATCTCGCCTTTGCCGATGATCTGCCCCAGCTCCTTGGCGCGCAGCAGCGGCATGGTGGTGACGGCAATCGCGCCCACCTTCATCACCGCAAACCAGCACGCGGCCAGCATCGGGCTGTTGGGCGAGCGCATCAGCACGCGGTTGCCCGGCACAACGCCCATCTCATTGACCAGCACGTTCGCGATGCGGTTGGCGTGCTCCTGCAGGTCTGCATACGTCCAGCGGATGCCCGGCGCCTGGATGCACAGGCGATCGCCCTCCCCCGCCGCCACACGACGGTCCAGCAGCTCCGTCGCGCAGTTCAGCTGCGCCGGAAACTGCAATGCCGGCAGGTCGAAGCGATACACCGGCTGCAGCTCCACCGGAGGCAGGCGATCGCGGGCGAAGGTGTCGATATGGGCGCTGGGCATGGCGAGCTCTCCGTCTCGATAAACGTGTCAGTGCGCTGCGGGCTGGGAAGGCGTGGCGGTACGCAGAAGCTCGCGCGCGATGATGAGCTGCTGCACTTCGGTCGCACCTTCGTAGATCCGCAGCGAGCGGATCTCGCGGTACAGGCGCTCCACCGGCTGCTCGCTCACCACGCCCAGGCCGCCCCACATCTGCACGGCGGCGTCGATCACCTGCTGCGCGTTCTCGGTAGCGGTCAACTTGGCCATGGCAGCCTCGCGCGTCACGTTGCGGCCCTGGTCGCGCTGCCATGCGGCGCGGTACGTCAACAGCGCGGCGCTGTCGATGGCGGTGGCCATCTGCGCAAGCTTGGCCTGCGTGAGCTGGAAATCGGCCAGCACGCCGCTGAACATCTTGCGGGTGGTGGCGCGCGCCAGCGCTTCGTCCAGCGCGCGGCGCGCAAAACCCAGCGCGGCTGCCGCCACCGACGTGCGGAACACATCGAGCGTTCGCATCGCCACCTTGAAGCCCTCGCCTGCCGCGCCCACGCGCTGGCTGGCCGGAATGCGGCAGTTGATAAAGCGCAGGCGCGCCAGCGGGTGCGGCGCAATCACGTCGATGCGCTCCGCAATCTCAAAGCCCGGCGTACCGGCTTCGACGATGAACGCGCTGATGCCGCGCGAGCCCGGCGCCTCGCCGGTGCGGGCAAACACGACGTAGAAGTCTGCGATGCCGCCGTTGGAAATCCACGTCTTCTCGCCGTCGAGCACATAGTGGGTGCCGTCTTCACGCGCGGCGCAGGCCATGGCGGCCACATCGGAGCCGGCGTCGGGTTCGGACAGCGCAAATGCAGCGATAGCCTCGCCGCGCGCGACCTTCGTCAGATAGCGTTCGCGCTGCTCCGGCGTGCCGTGCAACGAGATGGCGCCGGAGCCCAGCCCCTGCATCGCAAACGCAAAGTCGGCCAAGCCGGAATGCCGCGCCAGCGTCTCTCGGATCAGGCAGATGGCGCGCGTGTCGATGGTCTCGGCCGCGCCGCCTTGCGCGGTGCCGCCCACGGCGTGGCGCAGCCAGCCGGCCTGGCCGAGCGACTTGACCAGCGCGCGGCACTCGGCATCCACATCGGGGCCGTGGTCGTGCGGAATGTGCTTCGTGGCCCAGGCGTCGAGTTCAGCTTCGAGCTGGCGGTGTTTGTCGTCAAAGAAGGGCCATTGCAGATGGTCTTTGTCGCTCATCTCAGTTCCCCTCGAACACCGGTTTCTGCTTGGCGACAAAGGCGTGGTACGCGCGCGAGAAGTCTTCGGTCAGCATGCAGATGGCCTGCGCCTGCGCCTCCGCCTCGATGGCCTGCTCGATCGTCATCGTCCATTCCTGGTGCAGCATCGTCTTGGTGATGCCGTTGGCAAAGGTCGGGCCGGCGGCCAGGTCGGCCGCCAGGGCTTGCGCTTGACTCAGCACTTCGGCCGGTTCGCACAGGCGGTTGAAGAAGCCCCAGCGCTCGCCTTCTTCGCCGCTCATCGAGCGGCCGGTGTAGAGCAGTTCGCTCGCGCGGCCCTGCCCGATGATGCGCGGCAGGATCGCGCAGGCGCCCATGTCGCAGCCGGCCAGGCCAACGCGGTTGAAGAGGAACGCCGTCTTGCTGCGCGCCGTGCCCAGGCGCAGGTCGGAAGACATCGCCAGGATGGCGCCCGCGCCGGCGCACACGCCGTCAACTGCAGCGACGATCGGCTGCGGGCACGCGCGCATCGTCTTCACCAACTCGCCCGTCATGCGCGTGAACATCAGCAGCTCGGGCGCCTTCAGTTGCACCAGCGGGCCGATGATCTCGTGCACATCGCCGCCGGAGCAGAAGTTGTCGCCCGCGCCGGCCAGCACGATGGCCTTGACGTCATCCGCCCATTTGAGCTGATGAAACAGGTCACGCAGCTCGGCATACGAATCGAACGTGAGCGGGTTCTTGCGCTCGGGCCGGTTGAGCGTGATGGTGGCAACGCCGCCTTCCACGGTCCACAGAAAGTGCTTGGCTTGATAGCCCGCCAGCGGTCGGCGGTTGCCGGCCAGCAGGGCCGGGTCCACATGGTGATTCGGGTCGGTCATGGTTGGGTCGGGTTCGTTCAAGGTTGATCTTCGCGGGCGTCCAGCTCTTGCTCGCGCTGCGCGAGGTGGACACGCAGGTGGCCGAGCTGCGCATAGAGCGCGTCTTTGTTGGCCATGCCAAGGCCGTCGAACATTTCGATCAGCCAGCGTTCGTGTTCGGCGGCCATCTCGGCAAAGTGGCGGCGGCCGGCATCCGTCAGCAGCACGCGAAAGGACCGGCGATCATCCGGATCCGCCTCGCGTTTGACAAGCCCTTCCTTCTCCAGCTGGTCGGTCAGGCCGGTGACGTTGCCGCCGGTCACCATCAGGTAGCGCGACAGCACGTTCATGCGCAGCCCGTCCGGGTGGCGATCGAGTTGCGCCAGATAGTCGAAGCGCGGCAGCGTGGTGTTGAAGCGCGTGCGCAGGCGCTGGCGGATCTGCTGTTCGATCTGCGTGCTGCACGCCAACAAGCGCAGCCAGATCTTGACGTCTATGTGGTCGTCCACATGCGCGCGGGCTTCCAGGCCGATACGTTCATCGCCCAGCGCATGCACGACGGCGTGGTGGCCTGAGGCGCGCGTGGCGAGTGCGGTTTTGCGCCGGGTGCGTTCGGTGCTCACATCACCTCCCCGCCGGATACCGAGATGGCCTGCCCCGTGATTGACGACGCGCCTTCGGAGCACAGCCACACCACGGCGTTCGCCACTTCGTCGGGCGCGATCAACCGACCCTGCGGGTTGCCCTTCACCAGCTCGGCCCGCGCTTCTTCCGCGCTGCGGCCGGTGCGGGCAACGATGCGGTCGATGCTCTCACGCACGATGTCGGTTTCCGTATAGCCGGGGCAGACTGCGTTGACGGTGACGCCGCGCGCCGCAAGCTCCAGCGCCAGCGAGCGCGTGAGCCCGATCACCCCATGCTTGGCCGCCACATACGCCGACACATACGGATAACCGCGTTGCCCCGCCGTGCTGGCAATGTTGACAATGCGGCCGCGGCCCGAGGCTTGCACATCGGCCAGCGCCGCCTGCGTGCACAGGAACGTGCCCGTCAGGTTGACGGCCAGCATGCGCTGCCATTGATCGAGCGTGGTCTTGGCAAACGGTGCGCTCTCCGCCTGGCCCGCGTTGTTGACAAGAATGGAGATGGGGCCGAGCCCCACGCGCGCGGATTCGAATGCGGCTGACACATTCGCCTCGTCGGTCACGTCGCACGTCACGACTTGTGCGCGGGCGCTGTCGGGCAACGTCTTGGCGGTGGCGTGCAGCACATCGGCGTTGCGGCCCATCAGCGTGAGCGTGGCGCCATGCGCCGCGAGTTGCGCGGCAATCGCCGCGCCGATTCCGCGCCCCGCGCCGGTAACAACGGCGTGGTGCCCGCTGAGCATTGCAGGTGTCGCCATCTCAAACCCCCTGCATGCGGTTGGCCTGCTCCAGCGGCGACAGCCCCGCCGCCTGCGCCGCCATCGCGCGCTCGCGCTCCAGGTTGCGCTCCAGCTGCAGCTTGCCTGCGCGATATTGCTTGGGCCACGGCATGTCGAGGTAGCCGATGCGCGCAGCTTCGTTCAGCGTCCAGGCCGGATTGGCCAAGTGCGGGCGCGCCACGGCGCACAGGTCGGCACGGCCCGCCGCGATGATGCTGTTGACGTGGTCTGCCTCGGAGATCGCGCCCACGGCAATCGTGGCGATGCCGGCCTCGTTGCGAACGCGGTCGGCAAACGGCGTCTGGAACATGCGGCCGTACACGGGCTGCTCCTTCTTGCTGACCTGGCCCGACGAGCAATCGATCATGTCCGCGCCTGCGGCCTTGAAGACGCGCGCAATTTCCACCGCATCGTCCGGCGTGATGCCGCCCTCCACCCAGTCGTGCGCCGAGATGCGCACCGACATCGGCTTGTTCTTCGGCCACACCTCGCGCACCGCGTGGAACACTTCCAGCGGGAAGCGCAGCCGGTTCTCCTGTGAACCGCCGTATTCGTCATTGCGCTGGTTCGTCAGCGGGGAGATAAACGACGACAGCAGATAGCCGTGTGCGCAGTGCAGCTCGAGCCAGTCGAAACCCGCCTGCGCCGCCAGCCGCGCCGAACGGACGAAATCATCACGCACGCGGTCCATGTCGTCGCGCGTCATGGCGCGCGACCACTGGCTCACGCCGTCCAGGTACTGCTGCGGCGATGCCGAGATGAGCGGCCAGTTCTGCCCTTCGTCCAGCGGCAGATCGATGCCCTCCCACGCCACACGGGTCGAGCCTTTGGCGCCGGCGTGGCCCAGCTGGATGCCGAGCTTCGCGTCGGTGTTGGCGTGCACGAACTCGACGATGCGCGCCCAGCCGTCGCGCTGCGCCGTGTTCCACAGGCCCGGGCAGCCCGGCGTGATGCGTGCATCGGGCGACACGCATGTCATCTCGGCCATGACGAGGCCAGCACCGCCCATCGCACGCGCGCCGAGATGCACAAGGTGGTAGTCCGCCGGCTGGCCGTCGACACACGAGTACTGCGCCATGGGCGACACCACCACGCGGTTCTTGAGCGTGACACCCCGCACGGTGAACGGCGTGAACATCGGCGGCACCGGGCCGTGCTGCGGCCCGCGCCGGACACCTGCCTGCTCGGCAATCCAGTCTTCAAACTGTTCGAGATAGCGCTTGTCGCGCTGGCGCAGGTTTTCGTGGCTGATGCGCTGGCTGCGCGTGAGCAGCGAATACGCAAACTGCTCGGTCGGCAGGCTCGTATAGCGGGCGACGTTCTCGAACCACTCGGTCGAGTTGCGCGCCGCGTTCTGGATACGCAGCACTTCCACGCTGCGCACGGCTTCGTAGTGTTCCAGCGCGCCGCGAAGGTCGCCCGGGTGCTCGCCGATGCTGCGTGCGAGTTCGATCGCATCTTCCAGCGCCAGCTTGGTGCCCGAGCCGATCGAGAAGTGTGCCGTGTGCGCCGCGTCGCCCATCAGCACCACCGGCGTGCCATTGGCATTGGCATGCACCCAGTGCCGGCACACCACGCGCGGAAACCGGATCCACTGTGCCGAACCGCGCAGGTGCGCCGCGTTGGAGATCAGCGGGTTGCCGTCGAGGTGCCTGGCGAACAGGCGCTCGCAGAAGGCGATGGCCTCTTCCTTCTCCATCGTGTCGAGCCCGACCTTGCGCCAGACCTCTTCGGGCGTCTCCACGATGAAGGTGGAGGTGTTGTCATCGAAGCGGTAGGCATGCGCCTGAAACCAGCCGTGCTCGGTCTCTTCGAATGCAAACGTGAACGCCTCGAACAGTTTGTGCGTGCCCAGCCACACAAAGCGGCAGCGGCGCGTGTCGATATCGGGTTGATACGTGGCGGCGTACTTGGTGCGGATGCGGCTGTTCAGGCCGTCGCTTGCGATGATGAGGTCGGCATCGGCGTACGCGGTGTCATCTTGCACGTCGGTTTCAAAGACCAGCCTGACGCCCTCTTCCTCGCAGCGCGCCTGCAGGATGTTCAGCAGGCGCTTGCGCCCGATGCCGCAGAAGCCGTGGCCGCCCGAACGCACCACCTGGCCGCGGATGTGGACTTCAATGTCGTCCCAGTGGTTGAAGGCATCGAGGATCTGCGCGGCGCTCTTGGCGTCGGCGCGCTGCAGGTTGCCCAGCGTCTGGTCAGAGAACACCACGCCCCAGCCGAAGGTGTCATACGGCCGGTTGCGCTCGACCACGGTGATGTCGTGTGACGGATCCTGCAGCTTCATGAGCAGGGCGAAGTAGAGGCCAGCCGGCCCACCACCAATACAGACGATCTTCATGACGGCTCCGCGTTCAATGCGGTAGTACCTTAGTCATGAATAGTTTAGTTGTAAAGTAATTTCAGGGAATGTCCGAAGGCAGGCGATGCAGCAGCACATGCGCGATGCGGCACGTCGTTCTTAATACTGGCTTAAGTTTGGCTTTCTAGAGTGGGCTCGTCACATACCAGTTCGAAGGCACCCTCATGACACCGCAAGAGATGCAAGCCCTGGACACCTTCCTTGCCCAGCTCGTCCAGGCGCGCGCCGAGGCGAAGGACCCGCACGCCGAAGCGCGCATCACGCAAGCCGTTGCCCAGCAGCCCGACGCCGCGTACCTGCTCGTGCAGCGCGCGATGCTGCTCGACCAGGCGCTGGCCGCAGCGCGCTCGCAGATTGCCGCTCTGCAGAATCAGCTGCAGGCGGCGCAGGCCGGCCGCAGCACAGCGTTCATGGACCCGGCCAACAACTGGGGCAACCACACCGCAGGCGCGGCGCCCACCCCGGGATACGCACCGCAGCAGGCCGCCCCAGCGCCCATGCCGCCTCAACCGCAAGCGGCCCAGGCCCAGCCCGCGCGCCCAGGGTTCTTGAGCGGCGGCCTCGGCAGCACGCTTGGCAGCATCGCCACCACGGCGGCCGGCGTGGCCGGCGGCGCGCTCCTGTTCCAGGGGATTGAAAACCTGCTGCACCACAACAACGGGGGTGGCGGCTTCCTTGGCCAGCAGCCGCTGATGGGCGGTCCCACCGAAACCGTGATCAACAACTATTTCGACGGGGACAGCGCCGGCACCACCACCACGGCCTCGCGCGACGACAGCCTCGGCCTGCTCGACGACAGCGACCTGGTCGGCAGCGACTATTCCGACGACGATTCGACGCTGATCTAGCCCCCAGGCCGAGCCCCACCCGATATCGCGCCCCGAGAAGGGAAGTTCCCAACTTGGGGCGCCTTTCTCGCCAGCTTTCCGCGGCAACACAGCTTCGACATGGCACCTGGAAAAAACAAGTTGCATATCTAACCATCACCGTCTAACATGCAACTCACCATGTTCGACCACTGCCTGTACTTCAACACCACCGCCCTGGCACGCAAGCTCGACCGCGTCTGGGCAGACGCCTTTGCGCCGTTCGGCCTGACGCCTCCGCAGGGCTTCATGCTCCGCGCGATCGTCGACCGCCCAGGCATGCTGCAGAGCGAGCTTTCGGCAGCCATGTCCATCACGCGGCCCACGGCGACCCGCGCGCTGGATGGGCTGGCAGCCAAGGGTTTGATCGAGCGCCGCAAGACGGAAGCCGATGGCCGCGAGACTGCCATCTTTCCGACGCGCGAAGCGGTGAAGATCGGGGCCGCGCTCAATGAAGCGAGCGGCGCCGTCACGGCACGGTTGAAGCGTGTGCTGGGCACCGCCGAGTTCACCGATACGGTGACGAAGATCCGGGGTGTGCGCTCGACCCTGACCTGAGCGTTTTTTTTGGTACATATAGTTGCATTGCTAATTAACAAGGAGAATCATCATGCCGATCCTCAACGTCAAAGTCAGTGCCCAGCGTTCTGCCGAGATGACGCAGAAGATCGCGTCCACGCTGCTCGAACTCACCTCGCGCATCCTCGGTAAAGACCCGAAGGTGACGGCCATCGCCATCGACTACATCGACCCGGCGGACTGGGTCGTCGGCGGGCAAACGTTGGCTGCGCAGGGCAAGAACAGCGTCTATTTCGACATCAAGGTGACGGACGAAACCAACACCAAGGCAGAGAAGGCGCAGTACATCGCCGAGGCGTTCGAGGCCTTCTCAGCACTGCTCGGCAATCTGCACGAGGAGTCCTATATCTATATACAGGACGTCCGGGCCGCGGCTTACGGCTATGGCGGCAAGACGCAGGAGTACCGCTTTCAGCACGCGTGAGGTGGGCGCGCAGCACGGCAGGCCAAACTTCATGGGCAAATCATGAACCGCATGGGTGCATTCTTTGCGGCCAGCTGGCTGGCCGCCGCGTTGCTGTATTTCGGCCAGCACTCGCTGGCGTCCATGGCCCTGGCAGGCATTGTGCTGCTGGCCGGGTTCGATCTGCTGCGGCCCTGAACCTCGCGCCCATGCGCGTGCGGTTCAATCTCGCAGGGCGTTGGCAAAGGCTTCCACCACATCGGCAGAGGCGTCGGTGATGGCCCAGTAACCCATACCGGCACGGCGCCAGTGCAGCAACTGGTAGCCGCGCTCGGTGCGCAGGACGGGCGCCGTGTCGGTGCCGCTTTCGGGCCGCACGTACAGGTCGACCGGATGCTGGGCCGCGCGATAGACGAGCACCGCCACCGGGTGGCCGTCCACATAATCGAGCCGCCCCCCGACCAGCGGAAACCCGCGCGCGGCCAGATCCACGACCGGCGGCGCGTAATCGATGCGGCCGTTGAACCACGGCTTGACGGTATGGCGATCCGACGACACGACGTCGGTCTCGCGCGCGCCCAGCAGCGCCCGTACATGGCTGGCCGTGATATCGCGGGCGGTCAGCGCCGAGGTGTCGGGGCGGCCAACGAGTACGCCCACGCCAAGCGCCATGGCGGCAACGGCGCCGGCGCTCAAACCCCAGCCCACGCCGGTGCCGGGCGCCACCAGCCAGCCGGTCAAGCGTTTCCACGCCGAGCCTGCGCTGCGGCGCGCCGCCGACGGTGAGGCCGGTTGCGCGCCCGCCTCCGCTTGCACGGCGGACCGCACGCGGGCGGCCAGGTCGGCCGGCGCCCTCGCATACAGCGCCGGCGCGCGCAAACCTTGGCGCAACGCATCCACGGTGGCGTCATGGCGCGCGGCCGCCTCCGCGCAGCCGGCGCAGGCGGCAAGGTGCGCATCCATGCGCAGGCTGTCGGCCGCAGCGAGTTCGCCATCGGCGCGCGCAGCAAGCAGGGCGCGGATGTCGTCACAGGTCATGGCGGGCCTCCTTGGTGCCCTTGGGGGGATTGCCGCTGCCCGCCGTTGCGCGGATGGGCGTCACGTTCGTGCGCGGCGGCGCGCCGTCTTCGGTCAACAGGCGCGCGAGCTGCTGCCGCGCACGGGCCAGCCGCGACATGACCGTCCCGATCGGCGCCTCGATGATCACCGCGATATCACGATAGGGCAGCTCCTCCAGCTCGCGCAGCACGATCACCTCGCGATACGGCACGGGAAGCCGTGCCAGCGCGGCCTGCACGCGGCGCACATCATCCACGCGAGCGAGCAGCGCGGCCGGGTCGATGCCGTAGCCGGGGGTGTCGTCGTCGGTGGTATCGAACGCCTCGTCCCAGGGCTGGGCGGGCGCCTGCTTGCGGCGCGCGCATTCGGAGTACCACGTGTTGCGCACGATCGCGAGCAGCCACGGACGGCCGTCTGCGCCGCGGAATCCGCCGAACAGCCGGAACGCGCGCAGGCAGGCTTCCTGGACGATGTCGTCGGCGTCCTGCGTGTTGCCGGCGAGCCAACGCGCCAGGTTGTAGGCGGCATCGACATGCGGCAGCACGGCCAGCGCAAAACGCTGGGCGTCGGCGGACGGCGCGAGGGCAGGGTCGGGCATGGCAGCCTGGGGGCAGTTGACCTGGGTATACCAAGGCGCAAACCAGTTTATTCCCGCACCCGAGAAATTTCGCGGCAAACGCGCGTTTGGCGGAATACGCCGCATCCGCCCCCGGTATGACAGGCAGGACCGGCGCACCCGTCACCGCGCCGGCTCGACCATCCAACCCAGGGGACCCTCATGAGCCAATCACCCGGACGACGCCAGTTCCTGCAACTCGCGGCAGTGGGCGGTGCGGTCTACGCCTCCGGCCTGCACGGCTGGCAGGCCATGGCCGCCACTGCGCACGCAAACGGCCGCGCGCCGGAAGACTTCTACTTCGTGCAGCTATCCGACACGCACTGGGGCTTCAAGGGCGCACCCAACCCCGATGCACGTGGCACGCTGCCCAAGGCGATTGCCGCCGTGAATGCGCTCTCGCCCGCGCCGGATTTCGTCATCTTCACGGGCGACCTGACGCACATCAGCGACGACCCGGCGGAGCGCCGCAAGCGTCTTGCCGAATTCCGCGACCTGGCCGCGGGGCTCAACGTGCCCGTGGTCCGGACCATGCCCGGCGAGCACGATGCTTCGCTGGACAACGGCGAGGCCTATATCGAACTCTTCGGCCGCACGCACTATTCGTTCGATCACAAGGGCGTGCACTTCATCGCCATCGACAACGTGTCGGACCCGTCCGCGCGCGTGGGCGATGCACAGCTCGCGTGGCTGGCGGCAGATGTGCGCTCCGTGCCGGCGCACACGCCCATCGTCGTGTTCACGCACCGGCCGCTGTTCGATCTGTACCCGCAATGGGACTGGGCCACGCGCGATGGCCAGCAGGTCATCGACCTGTTGATGCCGCACCCCAACGTGACGGTGTTCTACGGCCACATCCACCAGGAGCATCACCACATGACCGGGCACATTGCGCATCACTCGGCGCGCTCGCTGATGTTCCCGCTGCCCGCACCGCCCGCGCCGGGCTCGCAGGCCAAACGCAACCCGATCCCTTGGGATGCCGCCGCACCGTATCGCGGCCTGGGCTGGCGCAGCATCGCCGAGCACGGCAAGCAGGACGCCGCCACCTGGGCGCTGGCCGAGCAGCCGATCCAACCCACCAGCGAAGCCACCGCCACCAAAGCCCCGGAGACCACCTGACATGCGCGCCTTCATCGCACACAACCCCAAGCGCCGCCTGGCGCTGCGTCAGTTCACCGTGCTCGCGGCCGGCGCGGCCCTCGCCTGCATTGCGCACGGCGAGGGCCCGGCGGTGATCCGCGTGCACGCGCGCAAGTTCACGTTCACGCCAGACAAGATCACGCTCAAGCGGGGTGTGCCCGTGGTGTTCGAACTGACCGGGCAGGACATCCTGATGGGTTTTTCGATTCCGGATTTCAACGTACGGGCCGATGTGGTGCCGGGGCAGACCGTGCGGCTGGCGCTCACACCCGACAAGACGGGCACGTTCGATTTCCTGTGCGACATCTTCTGCGGCTCGGGCCACGAGACGATGAATGGAACGCTGACCGTCACCTGAAGCGCAGCGCCGTCCCCAACGCAAAACGCCCCGAACAGGTCGGGGCGTTTTCATCTGCGAGCGCGGTCTTAGGCCAGCGCGTCGCCCTCGGCCAAGGTCAGCAGCAGTTCGTCGAGTCGCTCCAGGGTGGAGGTCATGCCGTCCTTCAACCCCATGTCGATGACCTTCTGCACATCCTCCGGCGAGTTGTACAACACCACGGTCGTCACGAGGGTGCGTTCGCCTGCATCGGCAAAGGTGACATCCCAGCGGGCGCGGGGCAGATCCGGATTCACCGCGCCGGCTTCATCAGAAAACGCATCAAGGGCCGAATAGCCGTCGATCGGCTTGATCTTCTGATAGTCCAGGCGGCTCCAGAACGACTGTCCATCGGGGGTGATCATGGCGTAGTGCCAGTAGCCGCCCTCTTTGAATTCCATGTGCTTGGTCTTGGTGGTCAGCGGCTTGGGCGCAAACCACTGATCGAGCAGTTCGCGCTTCGTGTGGCAATCCCACACAAGCTGGCGCTTCGCCGCGAACTCTCGCCTCACCGTGAGGCTGCTCTTTTGCATGTCGACCACGAAATCAAACCGAAGATCAGCCTTCACTGCCTTCTCCTTGGAGTTTCTCTAAGAGGTTGTCCAGATTGCGGTACCTGCTCGCCCAGATCGCGTGCTGTTGCTCAAACCAGCGCTCGGCGGCCGCCAGCTTCTGGCGCTCGAGCATGCACGTCCGGATTCGCCCGCTCTTTTCCGAGCGGACCAGCCCGACGCCTTCCAGCACCCGCATGTGCTTCATGAACGACGGCAGCGCCATGTCGAATGGCCCTGCCAGTTCACTGACCGTCGCGGGCCCTTCGCCGAGCCGTTGAATAACCGCCCTGCGCGTTGGGTCCGAAAGCGCGTGAAATACCGCGTCTAGCGCAATTCCATTGTTATCCATTTGGCTAACTATACGCTTGAGAATCCGTCGATGCAAGCGCGCTCAACGACGCGTGCCGATGCGCGACATTGGTCCGCAAAAGTGTCCACATACCCATGCTAGGATGACTTTCCCCCCGGCAGCCGCCACACCGCACATGACGACCATCTACGCGACCCTCGGCGTGCAGCCGGACGCGACCCTGGACGAAATCAAGCGCGCTTACCGCCGCGCCGCAATGAAGTGGCACCCCGATCGCAACCCCGGCCGCGAAGCCGAGGCCTATGCGGCGTTCCAGGAGATCCGCGAGGCCTACGCCATCCTCTCCGACGCTGAGCAGCGGCGCGTCTACGACGAGGTCTTCGCGCAGGAAATGCAGCGTTGGCAAGCGGAGCGTGACGCACAGGAAGCACAGGAGCGCGAAGCGCAACGCGAGCGCGAACGCCTTGCGCAGGAACGCTACGAAACGATGGTCGCGACAGCCATGCGCTTTGCCGAGGATGGCCACAATCGCGACGTCCTGTTCGGCGTGCTGCTCGGTCGGGACTGCGATGCAGAACTGGCCGCGCGCATCGCCGACAGCGTGTGGGCCTTGCAGGAAGCGCGCCGCTCGCCCGAGCCTGCAACGGATGCGTCCGACACGTGCGCAGCCTCGACGCCCGAAGAACCAGCGTCCGCGCCCGACGAGCCAGCGTCGCCGCGCCGTGCGTTCGAATCGTTCTGGCATGGTTTGTTTGGTGTGCGGCAATAGCGTGCCGGATTCCCACGAGCGTGGGGCGGCGAGACACCATCCGACCGGCCATAGCCCCTGCTCAGACGAAGCAGCCATCGGCACACTCTGCGCCATCGTTTCCGTGCCATAGAGAAAGCGATCGAGGCTTGGAACCCTCGCACATAACGGGCAAGCGCCGAGCATAGGTGCTTGTCCTCAACCGCTATGGCTTGGCTTCGTCTCCCTCATTGGGCGAGCCAGGCTTGTACGGCTTCGGCCGTGCCGATTGTTATGTGTCGGTGTTCCAAACCTGCCTGGGTTCGCCCGCCCTTTGCCCGCTGTGGAGCACGTCATACATCCACGACTGCGGTCGTATTGCACGTAGTAACGTCGATATTCGCCGCTAACTGAACGTTGGACCGCAAGGAGTCGCTCGACGCGCCAACAACATGTGAATTCTTGTTGGGCTGATAGAAGTCGGGGCCCGTGCAAGCTAGCCTTGCCAGTTCTCCCGCGTTGGCCGCTGGTTGGCTCATTGCAAAACGCGGGTTCCATGACTTCTGTTGGAACACCGTCGATGGGCCACCGTCCTGCCTTGCTGAATGCGCGCACAGTTTCCGTCACGGGCCAAGGCCTGCCCGAGATTCTCGGCGAACCGGCGTTGGTGTTCTCCAAGCTCTCCGGCACCGAGCGGCTGTGCGAACTGTTCGAGTACGAAATCGAACTCAAGACCCCCGACGAACGCAACGTCCTCTACGGCCCCGGTGCCGACCTCGACACCAACGCATTACGGGGCCAGGAACTCACCGTCACCATCGCCCTGGATGGCCCCGACGCCGGCACCCGAGAAATCAGCGGGCTTGTCACCGACATCGTCGGCCCCATCCCAGTCAATGGCGGTCGCCAACTCAAATACCGTCTCACCCTGCGCCCCTGGCTTTGGCTTGCCACGCTCAACCGCGACACCCGCATCTTCCAGCAGCAGACAGTGGTGGAGATTCTGGACACGCTGCTCGGAGGCTACATCTTCCCCGTCGAGCGCCGCCTGGACATCGCCCGCTATCCCAAGCGCGAATACCAAGTCCAATACAACGAGTCCGACTTCGAATTCTTCCAGCGCCTGACGCAGGAATGGGGCATCGCCTGGCACATCGAGCACAGTGACGGTAAACACCGCTTGGTGCTGACGGATGGCAACGGCGCCTTTGCTCCCTTCGCCAGTCCTGCCTATCAAACCATCCGCTGGCAGCCGTCTTCCGACCGCATCGACGAAGAACACCTGCACACCTTCGAGCTGCACGACAAAGTCGTCTCCGGCCAATGGGCCGCCACCGACTACGACTTCGTCAAGCCCAGTGCCGATCTCACCGTCCGCACAGCCGACCCGCTGGACACCGCCCACGCCAACGCCGAAGTGCGCGAATGGCCCGGCGACCACAGCCAACCCGCCACCGGCAACGACCCCTGGGCCGAAGGCGACCAGATTGCCCGCCTGCGCATGGAAGCGATACGCCAGCATGGCCGGCGTGCCCGGGGTGCCGGCAACGTGCGTGCTATGGTGCCCGGCTGCACCTTCGAACTCACGCACTTCCTGCAAGACAGCGCCAACTGCGAATACCTCATCCTCGGCGCTGCCCTCCTGATAGAGGACGTCCCCGAGGCCTCCGGCCACGGTACACCCTGGCGCTGCGAAGTCAGCTTCACCGCCCAGCCCACCAACGAACTCTTCCGCCCCGAGCGCACCCAGTCCAAGCCTCGTACCAATGGCGTCCAGACTGCGATCGTCGTAGGGCCCGAGAACCAAGAAATCTGGACCGACGAATACGGCCGCGTCAAAGTGCAGTTCCACTGGGACCGCATCGGCCAGAAGAATGCCAACAGCTCCTGCTGGGTCCGTGCGTCCTCCCCCTGGCAGGGCGAACGCTTCGGCGCCATCCAGATTCCGCGTATCGGACAGGAAGTGATTGTCGATTTTCTGAACGGCGATCCGGATTGTCCGATTATTACGGGGCGTGTCCCGAACCGGAACAACATGCCGCAGTGGCCGATGCCAGGGCACCATGCGCTCTCTGGTTTCGTCAGCAAGGAACTGTTTGGCGGGCGCACCAACACCTTCGTCCAGGATGACACGCAGGGCCAAATCCAGACGCAACTGCAAAGCGATCACCAGAACTCCAGCCTGAGCCTGGGCTATATCACCCGTGTCCTGCGCGGCACCGGACGCCAGGACAAACGGGGCGAAGGGCTGGAAGCACGCACCGATGGCCATGCCGCAGTACGCGCCGCACTGGGACTGCTTCTAACCACCCTGCGCCGCCCTGAGGCCGAGGGTGGCATGATGAGCGTCGAAGACGTGATCGGCTTCATGCAAGAGGCGCTGACGTTGGCGGACTCGCTCGGGCAAAGCGCCGTCAACGGGCAAGCGCAAACTGGCGAGCAACAGAACGTAGCCAAGGTGCTGCACAGGCAGGCCGATGCCATCAAGGGCGGCGGCAAACTCGCCGAATTCAGTGAGCCTCACATCACGGTAGCGAGCCAGGCGGGCATTCTGGCTTCAGCCCCAGGCACCACCCACATCGCCAGCGGCGAGCATATTGCACTCACCAGCGGGCAACATCTGTCCTTCTCCTCAGGCGGCGGCATGTATGCCACCGCGACCGAACGCTTCTCGTTGTTTGTACAGCGCGACGGCATCAAGCTGTTCTCCGCCAAAGGCAAGGTCGAGATGCAAGCGCAATCCGACGCTATGGACCTGCTGGCGCAGAAGGTGCTGCGCATCCTGTCAACGACAGACTGGGTCGAGATCAGCGGCAAGAAGGGCATCCGCCTGAACGTCGGCGGCAACGAAATCCGCATCACCCCTGAAGGCATCGAAAACCTCTCGCAAGGCAAATGGGCTGTGTACTCCGCAAGCAAGTTGCTGACCGGGCCGAAGACGGCGACCTATGCCATGCCCACCACCAAGATTTGCGCCCACCTCGCAGCCGGTGCCGCTACGAGCGGTGCGGGCGCTGTACCTATCCAGTAAGTAATGGTCATGACGAAATTCAAGACCGAGCATCTGGTGCCGAAACCGTGGCCGTCCGCTTGGGACGACGGCTTGCTCGTGCTGGACCTGCTAAACCACGATCCTGTCGTACTGGATTTGTCATCGCTGCCCCTGCACGAGTGCCTACCTTCCGGGGTGGGTGACAACGCCAGCCTGATGCCGATGTTGCTGGATCTGGCCAAGACGCCTCCGGACATGCGGCATGCCTTGGCGCATTTGATGTGGCGAGGTGCACAGCGTGCCGACCCGCCTGTGGTGTGTGCCCGGCTACAAGGGCCAGCGCCGATCCAAGACGTGGCTACCCATCTGGCAGGCTGCCTCATTGGCACGGATCATCGACAGGGGCAAGCGCTATGGCGCTTCTACGATCCGCACGTCTTCATCCACATGGCATGGCTGTTGCGCCCCGCGCAACTGCACGCGCTTTACGGGCCGTGCGAAACCTGGGGCCTTGCCTGGGCGGGCGACTGGTATGAACTGGAGCGACCCGCCGCACCCGCGCAATCGGACAACACCGATCCACGCCCATGGTGGCCGGATGCCAAGCAGTGGCCATCGATCCAGCATGTGGTCGATATCGAACAGGTACTGGCTCGTATCGCCTCGCCCGCCAAGCCATCGATTGCTCAGGCCCCCAATGTCGATCGGCTACTCCGGTTTGCTACCGAAGATCTGCATATTCGCAGCGATACCGACCGCAGGCACTACGCCACGTATGCCGCAGCCTTTGGCCAGCCGTTCGAGCACCACGCCAAGCTGCAAGCGCTGTGGCCCGCCGTCGCCAGCGGCGAGGTGACGTTGCGCCAAGCGATGGCGCAGTTGTCTACCAACGACTGGGAACTCATGCGGATCATGGCCCGAACCGCCAAACAGACTCAAAGCCCCACGCAGCATGGATAACGCCAAGAAATCCGTCGACCGCTTCACCCCGCCCGTCAAAGGCTGCCAGTTCTGCGACCATGCACCGGGGCTGGCCGTCTTTCCGGTTCGCTACGCCGTCGTTGGGCCGGAAGACAAAGTCGGCGCCCCCACACTGTCCGGCAACTTCAAGATCGAGAACGCCCCAGCCCAGTTGGGCGGCGGTGCCCAGTACACCCTGCGCACCATGCGCCCCGGCTTCCTCTACCTGTTTCACGAAGCCTTGCAGTTGTGGGAGTCTTACCTCGTCGTCAACGGTGGCCACCTGTGGAAGATCATTCCGGAGCGTCCCGCCCCGCCCAGGTCCCCCGACGAGTTCTTCTGCAGCATGGGTATCGGGCATGGCTATACCTCGATGTATTTCACCATCCCCGACGCCGAGCATGCCACCACCGTGTGGTATGCCTACTCGCACGTACAGTGGACAAAGTCGCAGCTCGACGAGAACAAGAACCGCGCCGACGTACGCCGGCAGCACATGCAATCGCTCAACGTGCAGACCTGGCTTGCCAGCCACAAGGCACCGCACGCCGCACGCGCCACCGAGCTTAGCCAGCATGTCGCCTCCTACGCCATGCCGCCCGAAGCACAGGACAAGGCTTTCCAGTATCTGAGCGCCCCGCCGCGCACCAAGGCGGGCAATCGCCTGGACCTGATCGGCTTGAACGCTGGCGCCATTCTTTCTGAAACCATGGAGCGCGTCTCGCCCGGTGATGCGCTCATGTTGGCCTTCGAAGACCCCAAAGGCATCATTAAAGACCTCGCCGCGCTCACCAGCGACAAGATGCACGCGCGTGCCGTCAACAGCGTCATCTGGGACAAGACCACCGATTTCCTGCTCGACCGGTTGCAAGCCAACCTTGAAGCTCAGGCCATCGCTCGTATGACCGCAGAAGAACAAGCCCGGCGCACGGAAACCGATGCAGAAGGCCGTCCCGGCTACGAACTCCTGTCGGCCATGTTCGCCTACGAAAGGACTAAGGCGCGCTGGGCCAGAGAAGACGCCGAGCGCGAAGCCACGCGCCAGAAGCGCGAGACTGATGCCAAGACCGCCGCCTGGAAACCCTACGCCGACGTGCTCGACAACAGCAAGCGGCACCGCGACCAT
This sequence comes from Ralstonia sp. RL, assembly GCF_001683835.1. Taxonomy (NCBI): domain Bacteria; kingdom Pseudomonadati; phylum Pseudomonadota; class Betaproteobacteria; order Burkholderiales; family Burkholderiaceae; genus Ralstonia; species Ralstonia sp. RL. The sequence continues at coordinate 59,449 of NZ_LWRX01000090.1, forward strand.
ACGGCGCGCTTGAAAACACTCAACGAAACCGTTCTCGCCCCAATTGCGCAGAGCCACAGCCAGTGGCTCACCAGCGGCCAATTCACCAGCTACATGACCCATCGTCATGACCGGATGGACCTCGCGCACGGCTACCACTACAACGAAGCCCTCACACGTTGCATCGAAGGTGCACTCGACACCGTTGAGTGCCGCAAAGTCATCAAGCGCTGGTACGAAGACGCTAACCCGCAAAAGGACAGCAACCTGCTGGCCCGCGCGCTGTATCTCAACTACCAACCGGCAATCAAGACCGTGGCGGACCCGACCGACGCGGCCTACGGCGCCATGCTGGCCGTCTTCCGGTCTGGGCTGGACGCCATGGACGGCTTGCTGGATCGCGGACTGTCACTGACCGCAGCCGTCACCAAGCTCAAGCTCGTACCGCGCTTGGCCTGGGTGCTGTCCGACGAGATCATCCCGGCGCTGGCAAACAGGCTGGGTTCCAAAACCGCCAGGATGTTCATTCATGGCCTGAGCCTGTTCGGCGGGGCGCGCATCGTCCCGGTCGACAAAAACCTCTTGCAGCTTCGGGCCTCCACGCTGGGCGATCTCAAGGCACAGAACGCCAAACTGTATGACCAGCTTGGCCGGACCCAGCGCCGGGAGGAAGCGTATGCCTTTGCCCGGCGTGCCAAGGGCCTGGCTCAGAATACCCGCCTGGTGTGGTTCGATCCGAAAGACCTCACCAACACGGCGGGACTAGGCGCGCTAGAACTGAGAACCACCGCCGACGTTCCCGGCGTCAAACAAGTCAAGGCGGCACTGAACTCACCGCACGTCAACATCGGCGCGATCGCGTGCATTCTGCAAGGCGTGGCGGTCTACCACGCCGCACGGTCCTTCCGGGCTGCGGGCGAGTTTGACGAAGCGGAGAAAGGCACCAAGCTCATGGGCGGGCTGGTGACGATGGTGGGGACGCTGGCCGAGCAGGCGGGCGTGGCAGTGTCCAAGGCGCCGACGCATCCGCTGGTGGCAAGAGCCATGCGGGCTACGCCGCGAGAAGAATGGGTGGCGAAGGGAGAAAGACTGGCGCGCGGGGGAAGGTGGATTGGCTTTGCGGGAGCAACTGTGGCTGTTGGGTGGGATGCTTACCATGCGGGCGATGAGTACATGAAAGGAAATCGCCTCGTCGCGGTTTTGTATATGACCTCAAGCGCTTCTGGCCTCGCGGCAGCAGCGCTCCCGGTCGCAGCCGATATTTTCCCTCTGATATTTGGTGGGGTCCCGGTCTGGCCGGCCCTTGTAATCCTGTTTGGCGTGAACGTTGGCTTGGCGATGCTGGATGATCCCGCCACGCTCAAGTGGGTTCAGAAATGCCGCTTTGCCAAGCGGCCCGACCCCGACAAATATCACTCGATGGAAGCCGAGTGGAAGGAGTTTGTGCAATTGGGAATCGAAGTCAAGGACGAGGGCGTGAAATGAGATTTGCGCCAAAAGATGAGCGTATTTATTTTTACCAAAGAGGCAAGCCACTTGGAGAGTGGGAGCGAGAACACCGGCTGCACATTGACCAACCCGCGAGCGATGAGATTTTCGAGATTGGTAACGTCTACCGTATCGACTCGACGTGCCTGGAGATCACCGACGAATCGCAAACGCGTGTGCAGTTGGCCGGGATGCTGCTCTTGATCTGTGCAGTCGCGGTCGGATTTTCACTTTTCCTCGGGGCGATGTTTGCATCGACACCATTTCATGTCTCAGCCGAAGAGATGAGGGAGAATGGAAATTGGATTGCGACTGTATTTGGAACGATCCTCGGGCTTGCATCTTCTGCATTCTTCGGCCTAATTGGAGGCGACGCAGCCCGCCGCTATCTGCTTTCCCTCAAGCGCCGTCCCATCCGCCTGAATCGCAAGACGCGGCGCATCTACGCCATGCGCACCAAAGACCGCGAGGGCCTTTGGGAAGTGCCCTGGAGCAACGACGAGTTCTTTTGCATCGGCAAGCGTAGGGTGGGCGGCTTATCCACCAGCTATTCCATGTACGACATCCGCCACTACACACTGGATGCAAACGGCAACGTCGTGCGCGGCTTCGTGCTCGGGCGATTGATGTTCACGCTGGAGCAAGCCCAACAACAATGGGAGTACTACCGTCGCTACATGCAAGACGGCCCCGCCGATTTGCCCGAGCCGCACCGCTTCTGGAACCCCCGCGAATCGTTCTGGGAAGGCTTCAAGATTTGTCGCGAAGACAAGCTCTCCAGCCTGTTCAGTTCGCTCTTCGACTACGTCTTCTTCCCGTTCATGCTGCTGGACGCGACGGTACGCTGGCTTGTGCTTGCCACCTGTAGCGACCCGGTGTGGCCCGCCGAGATTGAGGCAGCCTGCAAGCCCGAACCCAACGACCCGTACGCCCGCCCCTACGCCGACGACTACATCGGTTTCGCCAGCGGACCAGGCGGCAGGCCCTCGCGGGCAGACCTGGAACGCGCGTGGGCACTGGAACCCCAGCGCAGGCGAGAGGGCGCGCTGACCCGATCCGAGGCAGAAGCCATCCTCAAGCAACAGAAATCCCAGGCGGTGTTTAACGCGATGATCGCGCCAACGCTCGATTCACCTGTCAAAAATTCAACATGACTCACGAACAAACGATCGCCACCGCTTCCGCAACAACCAGTACGGGCCCGTTGGCCTGGCGAGCAATCGAGATTGACCAGCACACCGACGAATGGAAGCTCAGCGTGCTGCTGATGGACGGTTTCATCACCGAAGCCGTCCATGATCAAGCGATCCAATTGCTTCAAGACACGAAGGCCGTCAGCACGAAGCGCATTCTCCTTGACGCCCCGCTGTTTGCCAGCCCTGGGGGCGCCATGCATTGGCTGGTCAAGCATGGTCTCGTGCCTGACGAGATGTTGGATGAGGTTGCATCCAAGGTCTTGAAGACGTCCGAAAGCGACGAAGACCTTGTGGCCGAGACCCGGCTAATTTCCTATTGTGAGCTGGATCCAGATCGTTTTCTGGAAAAAATCAGACCGATTTCGATCCGGATGAATCGGCGTAAAAGGCTGTGGCGCTTTGGCGGGTGGGCGACAGGGCTTGGCGTTGTGGCGGCGGCAGCAGCCTTCTACCTCGCCCCTCCCACCACGCCAGCCTGTAAATCGAAGGGGGCATCCGCATCCTTATTCAATATATCGATGAGTTCGTACTTGTCATCGATCGATGCAATACAGGCAGGACCTCCTGATTTGTCTAACATTCGGGAAATCGGATACGAAAACACTTCACGCTCCCGTGGATGCACGGTTGATGTCAAGGTCGGTGATTTGAAGACGACCGTTGGTTTTGTCATTCGCCCAGCGGCCGAGGGGGGCTCTGGTTTTGAGGTCGCTATGGTGCCCGCGGAGTTTGTTCAGACCCAATACGGTGGCGACCAACATAGCGAATCGCTGGGGGCGCCAATCGGAAACGAGAGGCTCCGCAAAGCGTTCATGGACGGCCTAGAGGTGTTGCAAAAGAAAGACCTTTCAGCCTCACCGACAAATAATCGGCAGGACCGGTTCGGCGTCAGCCATTCAAAAACATTGAGCCAGCGCGTGATGTCCTTGAGCCCCACGGCCGATTGCACCGAGAAATCGCCCACCCAACTGTCATGCCCTTTGCGCATCGCATACGAGGACCCGCTACTTGCAAAACTCTCGGAAAATGGCGTGCTTGAAATCGATGAGAAATTTACCTTTGAAAAGAAGGGGCAACTCGGTCGATGGCATGTGTCGGAGCAATTTGAGATTGAGTTTCTGGCTGCGTTGAGCAAGGCATTGGCAGCCGCGCCTAAGAGCCTATTCCCTGAAAGTACCGTCCAGGGGAACATCAAAGACAAGAAGTAAGGACAGCACAAGCATGGACGGAAGCATGATCACAGTGGGTTGCCCCCACTCCCATGGCGGCCACGTCACAACGGGCTCGCCAGAGAGCCTGCTCGATGGCAAACCAATCGCGCGGCGCACAGACTGGGTGGACTGCCCGATTCACGGGCCCAACAGGATCATCAAGGTGCGCTGCGATATGGAGGTGGACGGCGAGCCTGTTGCCACGCATGGGGACGAGACCGAGTGTGGCGCGGTGCTCATCGGGGATGGCTGCGCCATTGTGGATTGCAACCACAGCGCCATAGGTTCGCGTTGCTACCATCCATCGCTCGCCCCCCACCCCCGACCGGCGCGAGACGCGCGCAGCAGTACCAAGCCAGACCAGTGGGCGACTTCAGCGGCCACACGGCACGCCACACTGATCACCGCGCCCCCAACAACCGACACTCCGCCGACAGCGCCAACAGATTCGGATCGCGCTCGCGATTGCGCTGCATCACCAGCACGATGTGCTGACTGATCGCATAGCGCGCGGCCAGCGGAATCAGTTGCACCTTCGGGCTGAAATCGGCCACGCGGCGCGGCAGCAGCGCATAGCCGATACCGCCGCTCACAAGGTTCATGAGCGAGAAGATGTCGCCCACGCGCAGCGCGATCTGCGGGGCAAAGCCGGCCTTGTCGAAGGCGGCCATGAAGTCGTGGTACGTCGCAAAGTCATCGCCGAGTGCGACGAACTTTTCGCTGCGCACCGTCTGCAAGTCGATCTCGGCCGATGCGGCATACGGGGAGCCAAGCGGTGCGGCAAACAGAATCTCATCGTCGAACATCGGCACGGTCAGCAGATCGGGATTGCGCAGCGGCTCGCCCAGCGCGATGACGATGGCGTCGAGTTGCCCGTCTTCCAGCTTGGCGAGCAGGCTGCGGTTCGAACCAAGCGTGAGTTCAATGTCGAGTGCGGAGCGGCGCGTTTTCAGGCCCGCAAAGATGCGCGGCAACGTGCCGACCGTCATCGAATAGAGCCCGCCGATCTTCAGCGTCGTTGACGAAAAGCCCGCAGCTTCGCGCGTGCGGCGCACACCGGCTTCGCACTCGGCCAGGATCCGTTCCACGTGCTCGGCAAACACGTAGGCGGTGGACAGCGGAATCAGCTTGCGCCCATCGCGTTTGAACAGGGGGCAACGCAAACCCTCTTCCAGCGAGTGCAGCGCGCGGTGCACGCTCACCGTGCTTTGCCCCAACGCCTCCGACACGCGGGCCATGTTGCCCAGCGTCATGAACGACTGGAAGACTTCGAGCTTCTTCAGGGTGATGTCTTCATCGATTGCCATGGCAGGGTCTCCTCCGCGCACGTTCTGTGGATGCGCTGCGATCGGTTTCCCACCATTGTTTCATTAACTTGAAGCTAACGAAACCGCGCCTAGGTTGATTGAAGTGCGCCTTTTTACGGCATACGGTACAGGGCATTCGATCCAACAAGGCTGGAGACGCCACCCATGCAACCGATGCCCACCCAATCGGCAAACGGGGCCAATGCACCCATCCCGCCCCAGTGGCGCCGGCGGCGCGATGAGAAGGAACGCCGCCTGACTGCAGCGCGCCGCATTGCAAACGGCAAGGTGATTCCGACTGGCGACATCGTCGCCGCGCTCGAAACGCTGCTCGCCCCCGGCGACCGCGTCGTGCTGGAAGGCAACAACCAGAAGCAGGCGGATTTCCTCTCGCGCTCACTCGCCAAGGTGAACCCCGAGCGCCTGCACGATCTGCACATGATCATGCCGAGCGTGAGCCGCGCTGAACACCTCGACATTTTCGAAGCCGGCATCGCGCACAAACTCGACTTCTCGTTTGCGGGGCCGCAGAGCCTGCGCATCAGCCAGTTGCTGGCCGACGGCCTGCTGGAAGTCGGCGCCATCCACACCTACATCGAGCTGTATGCACGGCTGGTGGTGGACCTGATTCCGAATGTATCGCTGGTGGCTGGTTTCAAGGCCGACCGCGACGGCAACATCTACACCGGCCCCAGCACGGAAGACACGCCAGCGCTGGTCGAGCCCACCGCGTTTTCCGACGGCATCGTGATCGTGCAGGTCAACGAGATCGTCGATGACCCGGCCGACCTGCCGCGCGTCGACATTCCCGGCTCGTGGGTCGACTTCATCGTGCAGGCCGACAAGCCGTTCTACATCGAGCCGCTCTTCACGCGCGACCCGCGCCTCATCAAGCCCGTGCACGTGCTGATGGCGATGATGGCGATTCGCGGCATCTACCAGCGGCACAACGTGCAGTCGCTCAACCACGGCATCGGCTTCAACACGGCCGCCATCGAGCTGATCCTGCCAACGTACGGCGAGCGCCTGGGCCTCAAGGGCAAGATCTGCCGCAACTGGACGCTGAATCCGCATCCGACGCTGATCCCCGCCATCGAATCCGGCTGGGCGGAAAGCGTGCATTGCTTCGGCACCGAACTGGGCATGGAGCGCTACGTGGCCGCACGCCCCGATGTGTTCTTCACCGGGCGTGACGGCTCGCTGCGCTCGAACCGCATGCTGTGCCAGCTCGCCGGCCAATATGCGGTGGACCTCTTCATTGGCGCGACGCTGCAGGTGGATGGCGACGGGCATTCGTCCACCGTCACGCGCGGGCGGCTGGCCGGCTTTGGCGGCGCGCCCAACATGGGCCACGACCCGCGCGGCCGCCGTCACGCCACGCCCGCGTGGCTCGACATGACCGAGCCGGTGACGATGCTCGAGCGCGGCAAGAAGCTCGTCGTACAGATGGTCGAAACGTTCCAGGAAGGCGGCAAGCCCACCTTTGTCGACACGCTGGATGCCGTGGCCGTGGCGAAGCAAAGCGGCATGCCGCTCGCGCCCATCATGATCTACGGCGACGACGTCACCCACCTGCTGACCGAAGACGGCATCGCGTATCTCTACAAGGCCCGTTCGCTGGAAGAGCGGCGCGCCATGATTGCCGCGGTGGCGGGTGTCACGTCGATCGGCCTGCGGCATGACCCATCCAAGACCGAACAGATGCGCCGCGACGGCCTGATCGCGCTGCCCGAAGACCTCGACGTGCGCCGCAGCGATGCCAGCCGCGAGCTGCTCGCCGCCAAGAGCATCGCCGACCTCGTCGAATGGTCCGGCGGTCTGTACGATCCGCCTGCGCGCTTCCGGAGCTGGTAATGGAACACACCCTCAACCGGCCCCTGCCCGCCAGCCCGAAAGCGCGCGCGAAGCGATTGGCCGCATTGGTCGAATCTGCCCTCATCGACGAGGTGACGCTGTCGCCCAAGCCCGGCCTGGTCGATGTGCGCGGCAACGGCGCGCATCACGATCTGGACTGGACGCTGATGGTGCATTCGGCGCAAAGCCTGCGTCCGGCGTTCGAAGCCATGGCGCTGGCCGGCGCACAGCTCGACGCACCGCTTGCGTTGCGCGAACGCATCGGCCGCCTCGGCCGTGAAGGCGAGGCGGCCATGCTCGATGCCACCGGCGGCATCAACACGCACCGCGGCGCCATCTGGGCGCTCGGCCTGCTGGTGACCGCCGCCGCGCAGGCGCCGCATGCCTTGGGCGCCGCGGCAGTGGCGAATCGCGCCGCGCGTCTGGCGAACATCCCCGACCGCTTCGCCCCCGTCTCGACCGGCCACAAGGGCGAGCGCGCCTGCAACGACTACGGCGTCGGCGGCGCCAAGGGCCAAGCCTGTGCGGGGTTCCCGCATGTCGTCAAGGTGGCGCTGCCAGCGTTACGTCGGGCGCGTGCCTCGGGCATCCGCGAAGACCATGCGCGCGTGGATGCACTGCTCGCCATCATGGCCAGGCTGGACGATACGTGCCTGCTCGCACGCGGCGGCGCCGATGCGCTGCGCGCCGTGCAGACCGGCGCGGCCACCGTGCGCGCCGCCGGCGGCCTTGCCACACCGCAGGGCCGCCGCGCGCTCCGCCTGCTGGAAAAGGACATGCTGGCGCGGCACGTGTCGCCCGGCGGCGCGGCCGACCTGCTGGCCGCCGCCCTCTTCCTCGACCGCCTGCCCGCAAGCGCGCCCGCAGTGTCCGACACCGAATCCGCTCATCAGGAAACCGAACATGGAGCGTCTTGACTTTCAATTCACCGGCGGCGCCCCCGCCAGCCGCCGCGCGTATGCCGGCGTGGTCGGCTCGGGCGACCTTGAAGTGTTGTTGACGCCGGGCAACGCCGGCCAGATCGACGTGGCCATCACCACGTCCGTCAATGGCATGAGGGCGACGTGGCAGGCGCAGCTTGCGCGTGTGTTCGGCTCGCACGCGTGGCCGGCGGCCAAGATCATCATCAACGACTTCGGCGCGACACCGGCCGTGGTGCGGTTGCGGCTTGAGCAGGCGCTTGAATCGCTTAACGCGCTCGGGTCATAAGGAGAAGCCATGTCACGCAACCCGATTGAACGCGACAGCTTTATCGAACGCGATGCGCGCCGACGCGCCATTGCGCTGCTCGACCCCGGCACCTTCCGAGAGCTGCTGGACCCGTTCGAACAATTGACCTCGCCGTGGCTGCCGCGTCAGGGCATCGTCACGCAGGCCGATGATGGCGTCGTCGTGGCGCGCGGCACGCTGGGCGGGCAGCCCGCGGTGGTGCTCGCCATTGAGGGCGCCTTCCAGGGCGGCAGCATGGGCGAAGTGTCCGGCGCCAAGATTGCCGGCGCGCTGGAGCTGGCGGTGGAAGACAACCGCAACGGCATTCCCACACGGGCCGTGATCGTCTTCGAAACCGGCGGCGTGCGGCTGCAGGAAGCCAACCTGGGCCTTGCCGCCATTGCTGAAATCCATGCAGGCATCCGTGCGCTGCGCGAGTACGGGCCAGTGATCGGCATCACCGCAGGCGTGGTCGGCTGCTTTGGCGGCATGAGCATCGCCGCGGGCCTGTGCAGCTATCTGCTGATGACGCGCGAGGCGCGCCTCGGCCTGAACGGCCCGCAGGTGATCGAACAGGAAGCCGGCATCGAAGAATACGACTCGCGCGACCGCCCCTTCATCTGGAGCCTCACCGGCGGAGAGCAGCGCGCTGCCACCGGCCTGGCCGATGTCTGCATCGAAGACGATTCCGTCACGATCCGCGCACAGGTGATCGAGTGGCTGCGTGCCGGCGCACCCGCGCGCCAGCGCAGCGAGCAGATCGACCACTACCTCGCACAACTCGCCGCTGTCGACACGTCGCGCCAAGCCACGGCAGAGGATGTACGCGCGCACTACGCAAAGGACGTCGCATGAGCCAGAACGAACTTTCCACGCGCGGCGCGACCTGGATGCGCGCGCTCGCCGTCGGCACACCGGTGGCGCGTTACGGCAGCACACTGCAAGTCGTCGATGCAGTGCTAGCAGGCCAGCCCGCGCGCTACATCGCCGTCGTGCCCGATGCCGAGAACCGCTTCCCTCGCGCACGCAACGGTGAAGTCGGCCTCGTCGAAGGCTGGCAGCTCGCGCGTGCCGTGCGCGATGTCATGACTGCAGATGCCGCGCAGGAAAAGAAGCGCGCCATCGTCGCCGTCATCGATGTGGCAAGCCAAGCCTACGGCCGCCGCGAGGAGGCCTACGGCATCCACCTCGCGCTGGCTGCAGCGGCGGACGCCTACGCTGCCGCACGCCTGGCCGGCCACCCTGTCATCGGCCTCATCGTCGGCCGCGCCATGTCGGGCGCATTGCTCGCGCACGGCTACCAGGCCAATCGCCTGCTCGCACTGGACGACGCCGACGTGATGGTGCACGCAATGGGCAAGGCCGCAGCCGCGCGCGTAACCCTGCGCTCCGTCGCCGACCTGGAACGCCTCGCACAAGAGATTCCGCCCATGGCCTACGACATCGCCAGCTTCGCGTCGCTCGGGTTGCTGTGGAAACTGCTGAAGGTGCAATCCGCCGACGCACCCGACGCCAGCGACATCGACACCGTGCAGACCGCACTCGCCGCAGCACTGGCCGACATCGCAGCCGACCCATCACGCGGCCTGGAAAGCCGCCTGGGCGCAGCGCTGCGCACCGCATCGTCGGAAGTCCGCAAACGCCTGCGCGAGCAATGGAACGCCCAGCCAGAAGGCGCATAACGAACAGTAGACACATCGCGGCGCCAACACATGCGCCTCGACGGTTTGGCCGTACCTGCCCTAGATGGCGCCTTGAATTTCTGTTGCAGGGAGGAAAAAGAGAGGAGGCTGTTTGAGCGAAGCGAGTTTGCCTCCTCTCCCTCCCTGCGACAGAAATTCAAGGAATCTTTCGCCATCTCGGGCGCGCCTTTCTTTGCTTACTTTCTTTGGCAAGACAAA
>NZ_LWRX01000070.1:0-447 GCF_001683835.1 Ralstonia sp. RL
AAGGAATAAAGAAAGGAGAGCAGCGCATTGAGCCGGTCACGCGGGGGGCGACGGGTACGCCCATCCATGCGAAAATCTCTCCGTGCGGCCGGGCGTATGAGGAAATTGAGCGCAGCAAAATACTGGCGTGCCGCCTCCCCTTCGATGCCGCGCAAGGTATCGAAATCATCGGCAGCAGGTAGCGCACGCAAGGCCGCCGCCAGATCGTTGGCCCCGCGTGCAAGCACGGCAGCATCGTCTTCCGCTTTGCTCTCGCGGGCGCCGCGCAAGAGTACCTGCCGACAATTGCGCACCTTGCCGGCAATGCAGTTGCGTGCCACCCCCATCGCAAATGAGGAGTCGCCGGCCAAGCGGTATTGCGCTTGGCGAAGCAGCACGTTGCCGGAGACAGCTCCTTCCAGTCGCGCCTTGAAACGGCCATTGGCATCAAGCAGCACAAGAGCAACC
>NZ_LWRX01000167.1:0-142855 GCF_001683835.1 Ralstonia sp. RL
GCGCCGCTGATGGGCCTGTTCGGCACCGTGGTCGGCATGATCGAGATCTTCGGCAGCCAGACCGCCGCCGGCACCAACCCGCAGACGCTCGCGCACGGTATCTCCGTCGCGCTGTACAACACGGCGCTGGGCCTGGTCGTGGCCATCCCGACACTGATCTTCTGGCGCTACTTCCGTGGCGTGGTCGACAACTACGTGGTGGAGCTGGAGCATCTGTCCACCACCTACCTCGACGCGATCCTTCCGCCGCGGCGCGGCTGATCCGGGCAACGCCACACTGGAAACAGCCATGCGCTTCCGCCCGCGCCGCGCCCGCGAAGAGCCGGAGATCAACCTGATCCCGCTGATCGACGTGCTGCTCGTGATCCTCATCTTCCTGATGATCACGACCACGTATTCCCGCTACACCGAACTGAAGGTCAACCTGCCGACCGCCGAGGCCGAGAAGGCCACCGAGCGCCCCGGCCAGATCGTCGTGTCCGTCACCGCGAACGGCATCTACTCCGTCGACAAGCAGGTGCTCGACACGCGCGACGTCACCAGCCTGGCCGATGCGCTGCGCAGCGCCGCGGGCAGCGCCGGCGGCCGCGAGCCCATCGTCATCGTCAACGCCGATGCGCAGGCCGCGCACCAGGCGGTCGTCAATGTCATGGAAGCCGCGCGCGTGGCGGGCCTCTCGCACCTGACGTTTGCCACCCAGACCGGCAAGCCAGGCCGTTAAACAACCTCCCTTCCCGCACTGCATGCCCGTCGCCCAGCACCGCCTCGCCAGCTTCGTCACCCGCCAATGGCAGCAGCGCGGCTGGTTTGCGTGGACGATGTGGCCGCTGTCGTGGCTGTTTGGCGGCGTGAGCGCACTGCGCCGGCTGCTGTATCGCATGGGCTGGCTGCGTTCGGTGCGGCTGCCGATGCCGGTGGTCGTCATCGGCAACGTCACCGTGGGCGGCGCGGGCAAGACGCCCGCCGTGATTGCGCTGGCCTCCGCGCTGGCCGAAGCGGGCCTGCGCCCGGGCATCGTCTCGCGCGGCTACGGCGCGCAGCTCAAGCACCCGCGCCCGGTGCGCGAGCATTCGCGCGCGGAAGACGTGGGCGATGAACCGCTGCTGATCGCGCGCGCCACCGACTTGCCCGTGTGGGTCTTCCCCGACCGCGTGCTGTGCGCGCAGACGCTGCTGGCCTCGCACCCGGGCTGCAACGTGATCGTCTGCGACGACGGCCTGCAGCACTACCGCCTGCGCCGCGACATCGAGATCATCGTGTTCGACGCCCGCATGGGCGGCAACGGCTTCCTGCTGCCGGCCGGCCCGCTGCGCGAGCCGATGAGCCGCCGCCGCGACGCCACGCTCATCAACGACCCCAACTACCGCACCACACCCGACCGGCCCGGCATCTTCGGCATGCGGCTGGAGCTGCAGGACGCCTACAACCTCGTCGACGCGGCACTGCGCCGCCCGCTCGGTGAGTTTGCCCGCTTCGAAGGAGGGCAGCTGCTGGCCGCCGCCGGCATCGGCAACCCCGAGCGCTTCTTCGCCTCGCTGCGCGCCGCCGGTCTCAAGCCGAGCACCCTGCCGCTGCCCGACCACTACGATTTCGCCGACAACCCGTTCGCCGGCAGCCATGCCGAGGTGATCCTGATCACCGAAAAGGATGCCGTAAAATGCGGCCATCTCGACGACCCGCGCATCTGGGTGGTGCCGACCACGCCGGTGGTCGACCCGGCACTGGTCGAACAGGTCTGCCAGCGCGTACGCGCCCTGGCCGATCGCGCCACCGCCAAAGCCGGCGCACAATAACGCCACCCCATCCGCTGTACCGGCGCGCTGCCCCACCCTGGGGGCAGCCGCCACGGAGCCTCTACCGCCATGGACAATCGCCTGCTGGAAATCCTCGTCTGCCCGTTGTGCAAGGGCACGCTGCAACACGACCGCGCCAACAACGAACTGATCTGCCACGTCGACAAGCTCGCGTATCCGATCCGCGATGGCATCCCGGTCATGCTGGCCGACGAGGCGCGCCAGACCGTCGAAGGCACGCCGGTCGACCCGGCCTGATACGAAGGTTCCGCCCATGTCGCACGCGCCGTTCATCGCTGTCATTCCCGCGCGGCTGGCGTCCACGCGGCTGCCCAACAAACCGCTGGCCGACATCGACGGCAAACCGATGGTCGTGCGCGTGGCCGAACGTGCGCACCAGTCGTCCGCCGCACGCGTGGTGGTAGCGACCGACGCCGTCTCGGTGGCCGACGCCTGCATGCAGCACCACGTCGAAGCGGTGCTCACCCGTGCCGACCACGCCTCGGGCACCGACCGCCTCGCTGAAGTCGCCACCGTGCTCGCGCTGCCCGACGACGCCATCGTCGTCAACGTGCAAGGCGACGAACCGCTGATCGCCCCGACGCTGATCGACAACGTGGCCGCCCACCTGCGCGACCACCCGGACTGCGCCATCGCGACCGCCGCGCACCCGATCCACGACGCCGCCGACGTGTTCAACCCCAACGTCGTCAAGGTCGTGCTTGACGCGGCGGACCGCGCATTGCTGTTCTCGCGTGCGCCGCTGCCCTGGGCGCGCGACACCTGGACGCCCGCCGTGATGGCGCGTTCGGTGGCGGAGCGCCCGCTGCCGTCGATGCCCGTGCTGCGCCACATCGGCATCTACGCGTATCGTGCCGGCTTCCTGCGGCGCTTTCCGCAATTGGCCACCGCGCCCATCGAGCAGACGGAGCAGCTCGAGCAATTGCGCGCGATGTGGCACGGCGAGCGCATCGCCGTGCTCACCACCGACGACGCTCCGGCGGCCGGCGTCGACACGCCCGACGATCTCGCGCGCGTGCGTGCAGCGTGGAGCGCCCTGTTGTCGCAGGACGGCCCCTGAGCACGCGTTTTGTCGCAAGTTTGCGGCCCCGGGCGCCAAAACCCCGGCGCCGCCATGGCATAATCGCGAGGACGACAAGCCGCATGCGCAGGCCCACGCAAGGCCGCGCGGCGGCAACAGGGAGACAAGTCGAGTCATCGGTGCCGCCGTCCGGCGGATGCCACTACCCCCGTGTCCCGGTAAGGCTGGCGTCAACTTCGCCCGCTAGGCTGCCTGTTTGCGTCGCCAAGGCGTTTTGGGAATCGGCCCGCCGGACCGATCCCCAACGCGCTTCACCGCTGCTCGATAGCGCGACAAGATTCGAAAACTTGAGGAACTCGTCACCATGCGGTTGATTCTGTTGGGCGCGCCCGGCGCCGGCAAAGGTACGCAAGCCAAATTCATCTGCGAGAAATTCGGCATTCCGCAGATCTCCACCGGCGACATGCTGCGCGCCGCCGTCAAGGCCGGCACCCCGCTGGGTATCGAGGCCAAGAAGGTGATGGATGCGGGCGGCCTGGTGTCGGACGACATCATCATCGGCCTGGTGAAAGACCGCCTCCAGCAGCCCGACTGCAAGAACGGCTACCTGTTCGACGGCTTCCCGCGCACCATCCCGCAGGCCGAAGCCATGAAGGAAGCCGGTGTGCCGATCGACTACGTGCTGGAAATCGACGTGCCGTTCGCAGACATCATCGAGCGCATGAGCGGCCGCCGCGTGCACGTGGCCTCGGGCCGCACGTACCACGTCAAGTACAACCCGCCCAAGACCGAAGGGGTGGACGACGAAACCGGCGAGCCGCTGATCCAGCGCGACGACGACAAGGAAGAGACGGTGCGCAAGCGCCTGGACGTGTATGAAAACCAGACGCGTCCGCTGGTGGATTACTACTCGCAGTGGGCTGCAAACGGCAACGGCGCCGCCAAGGTCGCACCGCCGAAGTACCGCAAGATCAGCGGCGTGGGCAGTGTCGACGAGATCACGGCCCGCGTGTTCGGTGCCCTGCGGGACTGAGCAGCACCGGCCATCCGCCAAAAGAGAAAGCAGAAAGCGCCTCGACTATGAGGCGCTTTTTTTTGCCCGATCGCAGGCCGCTTCGCGCTACCATATGGCGCTGGAATTTACGTGAACGTAAACGTCAAGTAACTCACCGACCACAATCAAGGAGACACGACATGGAGATTCGCGACCAGGTATTCATCGTCACCGGGGGCGCGTCGGGGCTGGGTGCCGGCACGGCGCGCGCGCTGGCCGAGTCTGGCGGCAAGGTGGTGATTGCCGACCTGAACGAGGCCGCCGGCAACACCCTGGCGCAGGAACTCGGCGGGCGCTTCGTGCGCTGCGATGTCGCGTCGGAAGCGGATGGCCAGGCCGTGGTGGAGGCCGCCACGTCGCTGGGCACGCTGCGCGGCCTGGTGAACTGCGCGGGCATCGCCACGGCCTCGCGCACAGTGGGCAAGACGGGGCCGCATCCTCTGGACCAGTTCACACGCGTCATCAACATCAACCTGATCGGCACGTTCAACATGATCCGGCTCGCTGCGACGGCCATGGCGGGCAATGCGCCCAACGCCGGCGGCGAGCGCGGCGTGATCATCAACACGGCCTCGGTGGCGGCGTTCGATGGACAGATCGGGCAGGCGGCCTATGCGGCGTCCAAGGGCGGCGTGGTGGCGATGACGCTCGCGATTGCGCGCGACCTGTCGCGTGACGGCATCCGCGTGATGACGATTGCGCCGGGCATCTTCGAGACGCCGATGCTGCTGGGCATGCCGCAGGACGTGCAGGACGCGCTGGGCAAGATGGTGCCGTTCCCGCCGCGCCTGGGCAAACCCGCCGAATATGCGCAGCTTGCCCGCGCGATCATCGAGAACCCGATGCTTAACGGCGAGACCATCCGCCTGGATGGCGCCATCCGCATGCAGCCGAAGTAAGCGCCGCGCGGCGATCAGGCGGTCGGCAGCGCCATGCGGCGGATCATCTGCCACGCTGCCTCGGCCGCCGGCGAGAGCGACCGGTCCTGCCGCCGCGCCAGCACAATGGCGCGCGTGTCCTTGGGCGTGAGCGGCACCGCCACCAGCGCCGACGACGACGGCAGCGGCAACGACAGTGACGGCACCACGCCCGCGCCGATGCCCGCTTCCACCATGCCGAACACCGCACTGCTGTGGCCCATCTCCTGCGCCACGTCAGGCTGCACGCCGTGGCGCAGGAAGATGCGATCGATCAGCGGGCGGCTGCCCGACGCGTGGTCGAGCAGCACGACGGCGGTGCGGTGCAGGTCCTTCCAGCGCACGCTGCTGCGCTCGGCAAACGGGTGATCCTTGCGGCAGACGAGGCAGAACGGGTCGGTGAGCAGCGGCTCGGTCCACAGGCCCTCGGTATCGAGCGGCTCCACCACCACGCCAAAGTCCGCGCCGCCGGTGCGGATCAACTGCAACGTGTCGACCTGCACGGAGTCCCGCACGATCATGCGGATGTCGGGGTAGCGGGCCGCGCACTCGGCCACGTACACGGGCATCAGCCGCGTCGACACCGTCGGGCTCGATGCCACGACCACGCGACCACGCCGTTGCTCACTGACCTGGCGCGCCTGATGCAGCGTGTCGTCCAGATCGGCGATGAGGCGGTCAAGCGCCGTCGCCAGCGAACGCCCGACCTCGGTCAGCACCACTTCACGCGTGGTGCGGTCGAGCAGCTTCAGGCCCAACTCCCCTTCCAGCTCCGAGATCGACCGGCTCACCGCGGGCTGCGTCAGGCCGATCGTGTCGCCCGCGCGACTGAAGCTGTGCGCACGCGCCACGGCCAGGAAGACGCGCAACTGGCGCAGGGTCACATTCATGCTGGCCCCGTATGAATTGATTCGATCAATGCATTTGTATTCTAGATAGGCCTGTAGTGCAATAACGGTTTCCCTGCAACTTCCCCGGGGCGCCATCACGTCATGGTATGGCGCACGCACATGAAGATTCCGCTGTTATCTCGCATCGACGGGTTCATCCAGGCCATGCTCGTCATGGTGCTGCTGGCGCTGTTCTTCCCCGCGTTGGGCGCCAGCGATGGCCCGCTGCACCTCGACGTCGTCACCATCGTCGGCGTGTCGCTGGTGTTCTTTCTGCACGGCGCGGCGCTCTCGCGCGAGAAGATCATCGAAGGCGCGCGCAACTGGCGCCTGCATCTGTTCGTGCAGACCTGCACGTTCATCCTGTTCCCGCTGATCGGCGCGGTCATCCTGTTCGCGTGCAAGCCGTTCATTCCGGCCGAGCTGCTGCTGGGTGTGTTCTACCTGTGCGCGCTGCCGTCCACGGTGTCGTCGTCCGTGGCGATGACGGCGATGGCCAAGGGGAACGTGCCAGCCGCGATCTTCAACGCGACCATCTCGGGCCTGATCGGCATGATCGCCACGCCGCTGCTGATGAGCTTCGTCATCCACGCGTCGGGCGCCGAACTGTCGGTGGGCAAGGCGCTGCTGGGCGTGGCCGAGCAACTGCTGCTGCCATTCGTGCTCGGACAGCTGCTGCGCCCCGTGATCGGCGGGCTGATCACGAAGTACAAGGCGATCATCAACAAGGTCGACCGCGTGGTGATCCTGCTGATCGTGTTCAACTCGTTTGCCGATTCGACGCACGCGGGCGTGTGGTCGAAGTACCCGTGGGAGACCATCGTGGCCGTGGCTATCATGAGTGGCGCACTGCTGTTCGTGGTGCTGGCGGCGACGACATGGCTGTCGCGGCGTGCCGATTTCGGGCTCGCTGACGAGATCACCGCCGTGTTCTGCGGCTCCAAGAAAAGCCTGGCCAACGGCATCCCGATGGCGAAAATCCTGTTTGCGGGCAATGCCGCGCTCGGGCTCATCGTGTTGCCGACCATGATCTACCACCAGTTGCAGCTGATCGTGTGCTCCGCGCTGGCGCGCAGGTATGCCGACCGCGTCGCGCACGCCGAAGCCCAGGCGAGCGCCCCGGCCAGCCGGCCGGCCTGACGATCCTTTCCGCTCAGGCCAACGCCGTCAGACCGGCGAGCTGCGATTCCGGCCAGTGGTAGGTGCGCACCCAGGCGTGGCCGCCGTCAGCGGTCTCCAGCCGATCGCGGCTGACCGGCACACCGCCCAGGGTTTCGTAGAAGCCGATGGCCGCGGTGTTGGCCTCGTACACCAGCAGATGAAGTTGGCTCACGCACTGGGCCATCGCCCAACGCGCCGCCTCGCCCATCAGGCGCTTGCCGACGCCGTGGCCGCGTGAGGCCGGCAGCAGGTGCAGGTTGTCGACAAGCACACCCCACGGCGTGCCGTCTTCGCGCAGTGCGCACAGAAAGCCGATGACCTGGCCGTCCAGCTCGGCGCACCACACGCGCTGTCCGGCCGTGGGTGCGGCCATGCGCTCGCGCCATTTCGCCTGTATGTCGGTCGCTGCGCGGCCATCGAGATACGCGTCGGACAGAATGCCCAGACCGCGATACGCGCTTTGCCAGCTGCGTGTATGGATGTCGGCGATGATGTCGGCGTCAGCCATAACACTCTCGCGCAGCACGACCGTCGTCATGCGTCAGACACCGGGGTTGCGCGACAGCGGCGGGTTCTTCGCAAAGTACGAGCGAATGCCGCGCAGGATCGCTTCGGCCAGCTGGTTCTGGTGGTTCGGATCGTTGAGCTTGGCCTCTTCCTCGGGGTTCGAGATGAAGGCCGTCTCCACCAGGATCGACGGAATGTCGGGCGCCTTGAGCACCGCAAACCCGGCCTGCTCGACCTGCCCCTTGTGCAGCCGGTTGATACCGCCGATCTGCTGCAGCACCGCGCGGCCGACCTTCATGCTGTCGGCGATCTGCGCGGTGGTCGACAGGTCCAGCAGCACGCGCGTGACTTGCGCGTCTTTCGAGCCGAGGTTGGCACCGCCGATCATGTCGGCCGCGTTCTCCTTGTTGGCGAGCCACTTTGCCTGCGCGCTCGACGCCCCGCGATCGGACAGCACGAACACCGACGCCCCACGCGCTTCCGGTGACAGGAACGCGTCGGCGTGAATCGAGACGAACAGGTCGGCCTGCACGCGGCGGGCCTTCTGCACGCGCACGCCCAGCGGCACGAAGTAGTCGGAATCGCGCGTCATCATGGCGCGCATGTTGGGCTGCGCGTCGATCTTGGCCTTGAGCAGCCGGGCTATCGACAGCACCACGTCTTTCTCGTGCGTGCCGGCGCCGCCGGTGGCGCCGGGGTCTTCACCGCCGTGGCCGGGGTCGATGGCCACGGTCAGCAGCCGGCGCATGCGCGGCCCGTTCGATGGGCTGTGCGATACCGGCGGCTCGGGCACGACGTCCAGCGGCGGCGTATTCGGCGCATTGGCAAGCGTCGATGGCGGATTCGCCGACGCGGCAGGCGGCGTCTTGCGCGGCGGCGTGCGGTTGGCCAGCGCCGGGCGGGAGTCTTCGAGCGGCGGCTTGGTCGGGCCACTGCTGCTGTCGCGGCGAGCCAGCGCGGCGATCGGATCGTCGTCGTCCGACGGTTCGGGCATTGGGGTGCCGCCCGATGCGGCAAAGCGCTCCTGCTTGGCTTCGGTGGCCTGCACCAGCTGCATCAGCGGGTCGGGCGGATTGGTCGGATACAGATCGAAGACGAGCCGGTTGCGGTATCCGGCAATCGGCAGCAGCGTGAAGACCTGCGGGTTGACGCTTTCCTTCAGGTCAAACACGAGGCGCACTACGCTCGGGCGGTTCTGGCCCACCCGCACCTGGCGGATATATGGATCGTTCGGCGTGATCTTCGCCACCAGTTCTCGCAGCGTCGGGCTCAGATCGAGCCCGTCGATGTCCACCATCAGCCGGTCCGGATCCTTGATGAGCTGGTGCGTGGCCTTGAGCGCGACGTCAGACTCGATGGTCACGCGCGTGTAGTCTTCGGCCGGCCACACGCGCACTGCGACGATGTTCGCGCCGCGCGCGATCTGCGTGCCGGCCAGGCTCAGGATGATGGTGCCGGCGCCGGCCTTGGCCATGCGCGCGAGCCATTGGCGGCGGGCCTGGCTGGGCAGGTGCGGATCATCCGGTTGATCGGTCGGCAGATGCTTGATCAGCATGGAAGCAACATGGAAAGCGACTGGAGGAGTTGGAGACCGGTCTGCGTGCGCGCGGTGAGGCGCGCCAGACGCGGTGCATGCTCAACGCCGTCGTCATAGGTTTCGTGCACAACATCGACCGACAACATGACATGCAGGTCCGGTGTGCCGAGCAGCGCCTGCGCCTTCTCCGGCCACTCGACCAGGCACAGCGCTGGTTCGGCAAAGCAATCGCGAAAGCCTGCGTCGGTCCATTCTTCCGGATCGGCAAAGCGGTACAGGTCGAAGTGATAGACCTTCTGCGTGCCGGAGGTTCCGGCCACCTCGTACGGCTCGACCAGCGTATAGGTGGGGCTGCGCACGCGCCCGGTATGCCCGAGGCCGCGCAGGATGGCGCGCGACAGCGTGGTCTTGCCCGCTCCCAGATCGCCCGAGAGCTGCACCTGCACGGGCCGGGGGCCCAGCGCCAGCACGGCCTGCGCGAGCGCCGCGCCAAACGCCGAGGTGGCCGCCTCGTCAGCGAGCGAAAGCGCCCGCTCGGCAGGCAGGGCGGTCGATCCGGAGGGCGAGTCGGCGGGAAGCTCGGTGGGCATTGCGTACAATTTAGGCATGTCCGCCACCCCCACGTCTTCACTCCAAACCAACCTGGATGCGCGCCTGCCGGCCAACGAAGCCGACATGCACGCGCTGGTGGCGCAGATCCGTTCCTGGGGCGCCGAACTCGGTTTCGATGCGATCCGCATTGCGAGCATCGACCTGTCGCACGCTGAAGAAGGGCTCCAGACGTGGCTTGCGCAGGGGTTTCACGGTGACATGGATTATATGGCGAACCATGGCATGCTCCGCGCACGCCCCGCCGAACTTGTTGCCGGAACGGTACGCGCCATCGTCGCGCGGATGCCGTATCTGCCACATCCGACGCGCGAGCGCGCGCCGGCCGAGGATTGGCGCACCATCGAATGGGACCGCCTGCGCCGCCCGCAGGACGCCACCATTTCGCTGTACGCACGCGGCCGCGACTATCACAAGGTCTTGCGCCAGCGTCTGCAAAGGCTTGCGGAAAAGATCGCCGCCGCCGTCGGGCCGTACGGCTTTCGCGTGTTCACCGATTCGGCACCGGTGCTGGAGGTGGCGCTTGCCAGCAACGGCGGCCTGGGCTGGCGCGGCAAACATACGCTGCTGCTCGACCGCGATGCGGGCTCGATGTTCTTCCTCGGCGAGATCCTGATCGACCTGCCGCTGCCCGAAGACCCGCCCGTGGAGCCGCACTGCGGCAACTGCACGCGCTGCATCGACGTGTGTCCCACGCAGGCCATCGTCGCGCCGTACGTGGTGGACGCGCGCCGCTGCATCTCGTACCTGACGATCGAGCACAAGGGCAGCATTCCCGTCGAGCTGCGTGCGGCGATGGGCAACCACGTCTATGGCTGCGACGACTGCCAGCTCATCTGCCCATGGAACAAGTTTGCCGTGCCGGCCAATGTGCCCGACTTTGACGTGCGCAACGGCCTGGACGCCGCCACGCTGGCCGGGCTGTTCGCCTGGACGGAAGCGGAGTTCAACCAGCGGCTGGAAGGCAGTCCGATCCGCCGCATCGGGCACGAGCGCTGGCTGCGCAATATCGCCGTGGCGATCGGCAATGCGTTGCGCGAGCGGCTGTCCGACGACACGCGCGCGCAGCTCTCCGCTGCCCTGCATGCACGCGCCGACGACCCATCGGCACTGGTGCGCGAACACGTCGCCTGGGCGCTCGCGCAGAAGACGTGAGCCCTCGCTCGGCTGGCAAGATCGGCCACTTCAGGCCCGCATGTCCTTAATCGATTTGCAAATGGCGCGTTTTAAAAACGTCAGAAACACGCTGCGCCGTGCATATACCAGGCAAGGAATGTCGCCATAACACGGCAGCCAGCCGGGCCTTATACCGCCTCGCAGCAAACGCTTGCGCATCAGGGCAGATACCGATTGTTTGGAAATAAAACGTCGGGAAAATGACGGCTCAATCCCAGGCCGCCCATTCCGATGTTCTCCGCTCCTGTCGACCTCCGTCGCGCACTGCGCATGACCGTGCGTGTCCGCTCGTCCGTCCGCCTGCATGTCGTGCGACGTGCGTGGCGCAACGGCGTGGCGGCGGTCGTGCTGTGCGTCGCGGGTGCCGTGCCGGCATGGGCTACCGTGAACGTGGAAGGCGTGCCGTTCGACGAGGCGGCGCGCGTGGCGGGGCGCGAACTGCTGCTCAACGGCACGGGCCTGCGCTCGGTGTTCGTGATCAAGGGCTACGTGGCCGGGCTGTACCTGCCCGAGCGCGCGAAGAACGCCGCGGTGATCCTCGGCATGAAAGGGCCGAAGCGGCTGCAGATTCACCCGCTGCGCGATGTGGGCGCCGAGACGTTCATCCGCGCGCTGAACGACGGCATCCACCGCAACCAGACCGAGATCCAGATGCAGCGGCTGGCCGATCGCCTGACCCAGCTCGAAGACACCATGCGCCAGATCGGCGCCACCAAGCGCGGCGACACCATCAACTTTGACTACATGCCCGACGCCGGCACCACCATCACGGTCAACGGCGTGGCCCGCAGCAGGCCGATCCCGGGCGAAGACCTGTACCAGGCCGTGCTGCGCATCTTCATCGGCGACAACCCCGTCGACCGCGACCTGAAAAACGGGCTGCTCGGCAGCTGACGATCGGCTTTCCGGGCGCCCCGCACTGTCACCCGATTCTTGGTTGCCGTTGTGTTATTCAGCAGTTTCCAAAGAACAGCACAGAAAACCACAAGGAGGATGACGATGATGAAGGGACGCCTGACTGCCGGTCTGATCGCCGCCGTTGGAACGCTGCTGTGCGGGCCGACGATGGCCGACAACTATCCGGCCAAGCCGCTGAAGCTGATCATTCCGTTCCCGCCCGGCGGCACGACCGACATCGTGGGGCGCGGCGTAGCCGACCAGCTCGCCAAGGTGCTCGGCCAGCCGGTGGTGGTCGAGAACAAGGGCGGCGGCGGCGGTTCGATCGGCGCCGACGCCATTGCCAAATCGGCGCCCGACGGCTACACCATCGGCATCGCCACCGTCTCGACGCATGCCGTGAACCCGGCATGCAACCCGAAGCTCTCGTACGACCCGCTCAAGGATTTCAAGCCGATCACGAACCTGGCGACCGTCGCCAACGTGATTGCCGTCAACCCGACGTTTCCGGCCAAGAACTACAAGGAGTTCGTGGCCGTGCTCACCGCCAACCCGGGCAAGTATTCGTTCGCGACATCGGGCACCTGCGGCATCGGCCACATGCTCGGTGAAGAATTCAAGGTGCTGACCAAGACACAGATGGTGCACGTGCCGTATCGCGGCGCCGGTCCGGCACTGAACGATGTGCTGGCCAACCAGGTGCCGATCATGGTCGACAACCTGCCCTCGTCGATGCAGTTCATCAAGGGCGGCAAGCTGCGCCCGATCGTGGTGGCGTGGAACAAGCGCATCGAGAGCCTGCCCGATGTGCCCACCTTTGCCGAAGTCGGCCTGAAGGATGCGAACGACCCGGCGTGGTACGGCCTCGTCGCGCCGGCCGGCACGCCGGACGACATCATCCGCAAGCTCAACGAGGCATCGGTCAAGGCGCTGAAGGATCCGGGCCTGGTCGACCGCTTCCGCGGCGCCGGGGCGGAGCCCGTCGGCAACAGCCCGCAGCAATATTCGGCCGAGATCAAGCGCGAGTTCGACAAGATGCGTGCGCTGGTCAAGCAGCAGAACATCAAGCTGGACCAGTAATCCGGCCGCGGGGCCTGTGCTAGATTCGCAGGATCGTTGTCTTGCACCGGCCCCCGTCATGCCCTCCCCCTTCGATGCCGTTCTCGCCGCGCCCTTCGGCAAGCTGGGCGTGCGCGTGGCCGGCGGCGCGTTGCGTGAACTCGTCTACCTGCCGGAGCGCACGCCGACCCTCGATTCCGGCGACGCGCTGATCCGCAAGCTGGCGCGCCAGCTCGACGCGTATTACGGCGACCCCGGCGCCACGTTCGACATCCCGCTTGTGCCCGCCGGCACCGGCTTCCAGCACCGCGTCTGGAACGCCATCCGCGCCATCCCGTGCGGCAGCGTCATCACCTACGGGACCATCGCCCGGCAGATCGGCAGCGTGCCGCGTGCAGTGGGCCAGGCGTGCGGCGACAACGGGTTCCCGATCGTCATCCCGTGCCACCGCGTGGTCAGCGCGTCGGGCATCGGCGGCTTCTCGCACCACACGGATGGCTACCTGCTCGACATCAAGCACTGGCTGCTGCGCCACGAAGGCGTGATGCTGATATGAGAAACGCTGCATTGAAGGACGCCGGCGCCCCGGCGTTACCCCCGCAAAGCGCCGATGCCATCCAGCGTTTCTGCGATGCGCTCTGGCTCGAAGACGGCCTCGCCCGCAACACGCTCGATGCATACCGGCGCGACCTGACGCTGTACGCGCAGTGGCTCGCCGAGCGCAGCAAATCCATCGCCGAGACCGAAGACGGCGACCTGGCCGATTACTTTGCCGCACGCCACGCCGAGAGCCGCGCATCGTCCGCCAACCGGCGCCGCACGGTGTTCAAGCGTTTCTTTCAATGGGCGTTGCGCGAGCATGTTGTGAGCACCGATCCGTCGCGCTTGCTGCCCACCGCCAAGCAGCCGCCGCGCTTCCCGAAGACGCTGTCCGAAGCGCAGGTCGAGGCCCTCATCAACGCGCCGGATGTCGATACGCCGCTCGGCCTGCGCGACCGCGCGATGATCGAACTGATGTATGCGAGCGGGCTGCGCGTGTCGGAAATCGTCGCGCTGAAAACGGTGGAAGTCGGCCTGAATGAAGGCGTGGTGCGCGTGGTTGGCGGCAAGGGCGGCAAGGACCGCCTCGTACCGTTCGGCGCGGAAGCGGGCGACTGGCTGCGGCGTTATCTGCGCGATGGCCGCACGGCGCTGCTCGGCGAGCGCACCGCTGACGCGCTGTTCGTCACCGCGCGCGGCGAAGGCATGACGCGCCAGGCGTTCTGGTATCTCATCAAACGCTATGCGCTGCTGGCCGACATTCACGCGCCGCTGTCGCCGCACACATTGCGGCACGCGTTTGCCACGCACCTGCTCAATCACGGCGCAGACTTGCGCGTCGTGCAGATGCTGCTCGGCCACGCAGACATTTCGACCACGCAGATCTACACCCACGTCGCGCGGGAGCGTCTGCGCACACTGCATGCGCAGCACCATCCGCGCGGATAGCGATCGTTCCCCTGCCCCGTATGAGCAAGTCCAAGCACGTCTCCGAGACCCCGGCCACCCAGTTCCTCAAGGCACATGGCGTCGTTTTCACCGAACACACCTACGACTATGTCGACAAGGGCGGCACGACCGAGTCTTCGCGCCAGCTTGGCGTCGATGAACATCACGTCGTCAAGACGCTGGTGATGGAAGACGAGCACGCCAAGCCGCTGATCGTGCTGATGCACGGGGATTGCTCGGTCTCCACCAAGAACCTCGCGCGCCAGACCGGGCGCAAGAACGTACAGCCCTGCAAGCCCGAGGTGGCACAGCGGCACAGCGGTTACCTGGTGGGCGGCACGTCGCCGTTTGGCGTGCGCAAGGCGATGCCGGTGTATGTGGAAGCGAGCGTGCTAGAGCTGGAGCGCATCTACATCAACGGCGGCAGGCGCGGCTTTCTTGTCAGCATCGCGCCCAGCGTGCTGACCACCGTGCTGAATGCGCAGCCCGTCAACTGTGCAAACCCCGATTGAAACGAACGCGGCGGCTGGGGCACCCTACGCGGCGCGCTACAATCCCGCAGCCTGATTTCACCGATTTCCTATGTCCCCAGTCGTCGCAACCGTCATTTTTGCCGTGGCCGCCTACCTGATCGGCTCGATCTCGTTTGCCGTGGTGGTGAGCCGCGCGATGGGTCTGGCAGACCCGCGCACCTACGGCTCGGGCAACCCCGGCGCCACCAACGTGCTGCGCTCGGGCAACAAGAAGGCGGCCATCCTCACGCTGCTCGGCGATGCCGCCAAGGGGTGGCTGGCGGTATGGCTGGCGCAACTGCTGGCACTGCGCTTCGGCGTGGGTGAGGTCGGCATTGCGCTGGTGGTGATCGCCGTGTTCCTCGGCCACTTGTATCCGGTGTTTCACCGCTTCGCCGGCGGCAAGGGTGTGGCCACCGCAGCTGGCATCCTGCTCGCACTGAACGTGTGGCTGGGGCTGGCCACGCTGGCCACCTGGCTCATCATCGCCGTGTTCTTCCGCTATTCGTCGTTGGCGGCGCTGGTGTCGGCGGTGTTCGCGCCGTTCTTCTACGTGCTGATGAACGGCTTCGACTGGATTGCGGGGGCGGTTGCGTTGATGGCGGTACTGCTCATCGCGCGCCAC
Organism: Ralstonia sp. RL; assembly: GCF_001683835.1. Classification (NCBI taxonomy): domain Bacteria; kingdom Pseudomonadati; phylum Pseudomonadota; class Betaproteobacteria; order Burkholderiales; family Burkholderiaceae; genus Ralstonia; species Ralstonia sp. RL. The sequence goes on from NZ_LWRX01000167.1 coordinate 15,268, forward strand.
CGCGCCAATATCGCCAAGCTGCTCGCCGGCAAGGAAAGCCGCATCGGCGAGAAGAAAAAAGCGGCCTAATTCCGCAGCTCGGCGCGCACCGAATGCGCGCGCCGATGTTCTCCGGGCGGCCGCCCCGTGTGCCGCCGGATCAATCGCCGAAAGGCAGACATGTCCTGATAGCCGCACTGCTCGGCAATCGCCGTCAGGCTCAGCGTGCTGACTTCGAGCAGGTGACACGCGCGCTCCACGCGCAACCGGTGCAGCAATTGCAGCGGCGACGTCCCCACTGTTTTCGCGAAATGCCGCAGCAGCGTCCGCTCGCTGGTTGAGGCCGCGGCCGCAAGTTTTTCCAGATCAAACGGTTCGCGCAGATGCTGCTGCAGGTATCGCCGCGCCCGCAGCACAACGCTGTCGCGGATGGCCGGTTTGCTGCACAGCCAGATGCCGATCGCCTCGCCGCACGAGGGTGATCGAGTACCGCATTGCCCACGGTGCGGGCAAGCCGCGCATCCGCCAATCGCGCGACCAACCGGTGTGCGAGCGCCACGCCATGCTCCATCGCCCGTGCGGTGATGACGTTGCCACTGGTGACAATCGCCTGTGCGGGCACCACCTTCAGGCTGGGGACATTGCCCTGCACCCACCCGGCAATCAGCCACATGACGGTCAGGCGCTGGCCGGGCGGCAGCACGTCGGCCAACATCGCCACCCCCGTGAAGGGCGATGCCACGCGGCGGCCTGCCGAAGGGCTTGCAGGTGTATTTCGGCACGAGCTACATCCAGCCGGTTACGTTCGACGATCAGGGCCGGTGGCGGATGCGCTTCTTACCTACGGTGAATCGACCGCCCCGCCTCGCCGCATGCGTTCGACCAGATGCGCGGCTTTCGGCCAAGCGCTGAGACCGGCGGCCGTGCGATGCAGCGGCGCGTCCCTTTGCCGCGCATCCGGACGATTCCGCCTGCTTAAGCCACTCTTGCCAGAAGGCACCGTGCATTTCCCGTATCACCCGAGCTGGCCCGCGTTCGTCGCGGGCCGTTTCTTTTGGTGCATTCGGCGCACAACAACCTATCGAGACAGACACCCAGCCATGGCCACTCGCATTGTCATGCCAGGCAAGGTCAACCCGATGATCCCGGAAGTGGTCAACGAGATCGCCTATAAGGTGATCAGCAACGACGTCACCATCACCCTTGCCGCGAGGCCGGGCAGCGCCAGCTCAGTGCGGTCACACCTTCGCGCCCAACTGGCGGCCTTCGACACCCTACGAACCCGCCTGCCCCGGGTCGAACGCCTGTTGAAAAGATGCGCAGCTTGCAGCTTGCGCTGGGCAGCGATCTGATGCCCGCATCGCTGGAGGGCTATGCCTTGCTCTAGGTCTCGGGCCAGGGTGAAGCGTTGGATTCGGCACGCAAAGCGTTGTCGGCACGCCTTACCGGCCGCGCGGCCAAGAAGCGGAATAACGCTGTACGGCGCTTGCAAGACCCCCGCCCGGTGCGGGGGTTTAGTGTTTTTGACGCCGCGCAATTGGCGCTACGGTGCGGTTTTCTGGTTTGTGGACGCATTTCCTTTAAGACTTTTCTTATTCAGGAAACACCCCTCCATCCTTATGCTGAATCCGTCACCAATGATCAATTCACGGGAAGGACGAGGATCATGAACAAGACCTATCGCACTGTTTTCAACACCGCCACCGGAACGTATGTCGCCGCTTCGGAACTGGCCCGTGGCCGCAAGAAGGGCGAGACTGCCCTGGCGCTGGTGGCTGCCGCCATGCTGTCGATCTCGGGCACTGCGTTAGCGGCTGACGCCGATGACGAAGACGAGACCGACGAGGACAAGCCGGTGGTGAGCACCTTAGCGCCGCGTTCGATTGGTACGAACAGCATGATTGGAATCAGGGTCGCAAACGAATGGGGGGCCGCAGCAGGAACCTCGGATGTCGCTATTGGCGAAGCATCGAAGACGACGGATTATTCGGCCGGGCAGGTTGCAGGTGCCATCGCTATTGGACGCGACACCAGTGCCACGGATCGTCCTACGGGAACTACGAGCGGATTGGTAGGAATTCCGGGCCTGGCCAACACCTCGATCGCTATGGGGCGAAGGTCTGCGGCCGACTATGGAAGCGTGGCGCTGGGGCCCGATGCTCAAGCAAACAACGCGGCTTCCGTTGCCCTGGGCAACGGCTCCGTTACGGATCGCGACCTGTCGGTCTCTGTTGGTAATGCCGGCCTCGGCATGACGCGCCAGATCACCAATGTGGCCGCCGGCACGAAAGACAATGACGCCGTCAACTTCGGCCAAATGAATGCGGCGCTGGCAACCAAGGTAGACAACACGCTCGTCAAGATCGGCGGTGCCGCCGCGGCAACGGTCAGCGGCCGCTCAACGAACATTGCCATTGGCGCCGGTTCTGAATCGACGGGCGCCGCGGGCAACAGCGGCACAGTCGCCATTGGCGAATTGGCCAAAGCCAACGGCGATGCAAGCTCCATTGCCATCGGCGCAGCCACCGTAGCGTCCGGGCAGAGCGCCGTTGCCATGGGACTTCGTTCCCAGGCGACCAACTCAAACTCGCTGGCGCTCGGGTACCAGGCATCGGCTACGGCCAATAGCGCCGTCGCCCTGGGTGCAGATTCGGTGGCGGATGTGGCCAACACCGTGTCGGTGGGTAACGCCACCACCAAGCGCAAGATCGTCAACATGGCTGCCGGCACGGTCTCGTCCACCAGCAAGGATGCCATCAACGGCGGCCAGCTGTATGGCGTGGCCGACAGCGTGGCTTCGGCCATGGGCGGCGGTGCGAGCGTCAATGCGGACGGTTCGATCGAGGCTCCGAGCTTCACCGTGGGTGATGGCAAGGGCGGCACGACCACGGTCAACAACGTGGGCGCTGTGGTGACGAACCTGAATGGCCGTGTGACGAGCAATGAAACCAGCATCACCGATCTGCAGAAGGCCGTGGGCTCGGGCACGGTGGGCCTGGTGCAGCAAGCCGCTGGGGGCGGCAAGCTGACGGTCGGTAAGGACGCCGATGGCACGGAGGTGGATTTCACCGGCAAGGGCGGCGCCGGCCGCAAGCTCACGGGCCTGGCCAACGGCACCGTGGCGCCGGGCAGCAAGGACGCAGTGACGGGCGATCAGCTGAACACAACCAACAGCAACGTGAGTGCCCTGAGCACGCGCGTGACGGCCAGCGAGACGAACATCACCGATCTGCAAACGAAGATCGGCTCGGGCTCGATCGGCCTGGTGCAGCAGGATGCGACCACCCACGCCATCAACGTGGCGGCTGCCGCGGGTGGTACGTCGGTGAACTTTGCCGGCACGGATGGCGTGCGCGTGCTCAGCGGCGTGGGCGCTGGCGTGGCTAACACCGATGCGGTGAGCGTCGGACAGTTGAAGTCAGTGATCGGCTACAACATGGTTGACCCGCTCGACCCGCTGATGGCGACGCGCTATGACAGCGCGGACATGAAGTCCGTTACGTTTGGCGGCGACCCGCTGTTCGGTACGGTGCTGCACAACGTGGGCATGGGCGCCATTACGCCAGACAGCAAGGACGCCGTGAACGGCAGCCAGTTGTTCGCCACCAACGAGAAGATCGCTGCGTTGGATGGCCGCGTGTCGGGTCTGGAGTCCGTCGTGGGTTCGGGCAGCGGCACGGGTGGTGGCTCGGATGCGCAGGGCACGGGCGGCCCCGGTTCGACCGTCGTTGGTGCGGGCTCCGTGGCCTCGGGCGACAACAGCACGGCTGTCGGCGCGGGTGCCATCGCAACGGGTAAGAACAGCACGGCAATGGGTCAGGGGTCCACGGCAACGGGCAACAACTCGGTGGCCATCGGTGCCGGTTCGATGGCCACGCGTGACAACGAGGTGTCGTTCGGCTCGGCAGGCAATGAGCGCGTTCTCGGCAACGTAGCCGAAGGCGTGCGCGATACCGATGCCGTGAACAAGGGTCAGATGGATCGTGCGATTGGCGGCGTGCAAAACCAGATTGCCGACGTGTCGCGCACGGCCTACGCCGGTATCGCTGCAGCCACCGCGCTGTCGATGATTCCAGGCGTGGACCCGGGCAAGACCCTGTCGCTGGGCATCGGCACGGCCAACTACCAAGGCTACCAGGCCGTGGCGCTGGGCGGCGAGGCGCGCATCAACGCCAACATCAAGGTGAAGGCTGGCGTGGGCATGTCCAGCGCCGCCACTACCGTGGGCGCGGGTGCGTCGTACCAGTGGTAAGCCGCCCCTAGCCTCCACGCAGTCCAAAGCAAAACGCCCCGTATGGCATGTGCGGGGCGTTTTTGCTTGGTTTGGTTGAAGTCGGCGAGCCGGTCAGTCGCGGAAGTTGTTGAAATCCAGCGGGGTGTCGCTCACTTCCTTGCGCAGCATGGCAATCACGCTTTGCAGGTCGTCTCGCTTGGCGCCGGTCACGCGCACCGCGTCGCCCTGGATGCTCGCCTGCACCTTGATCTTGCTGTCCTTGATCGTCTTGACGATCTTCTTGGCCAGGTCGCCCGAGACGCCCTTCTTGATCTTGACGACCTGCTTCATCTTGTCGCCGCCGATCTTTTGCTTGTCCTGGTAGTCCAGGAAGCGCACGTCGACGTTGCGCTTGGCAAGCTTGTTCATCAGCACGTCGTTGACCTGACCGATCTTGAAATCGTCGTCGGCAAACAGCGTGAGTTCCTGCTCCTTGTGCTCGACGCGGGAGTCGGAGCCCTTGAAGTCGAATCGCGTCGAAATTTCTTTGTTGGCCTGTTCCACGGCGTTCTTCACTTCCACCATGTTGGCTTCGCATACCACGTCAAACGACGGCATCGTGTTCTCCTTGCAGACTTGAATCGGGTTGCTGCGGCGCCTGTGTGCGGGGGCCGCGTGCGCCATGGCTTCTATAATCTCGGCTTTCCCAGCAGATTTGGCGCCATGGCGTTGCTCGACACGCATTATCCCCTAGGCCAGCACAACACGTTCCGTTTCGAGGCCACTGCGCGCTATGCCGCCCACGTTCGCACGCCGGACGACATTCCCGCCGCGCTGGCCGACCCGCGCGTGCAGGGCTTGCCGGTGCTGGTGCTGGGCGGTGGCAGCAACGTCGTGCTCACACGCGATTTCGAAGGCCTGGTGCTGCTGATGGAGATTCCGGGCATCGCGACCGGCCGAAGCATGGTCGATGGCCGCGCAGTCCACACCGTCACCGCAGGCGCCGGCGAATCGTGGCATGGCCTGGTCGCCCACACGGTGGCGCATGGCTTGCCTGGGCTGGAAAACCTCGCGCTGATTCCCGGCACGGTGGGCGCCGCGCCCATCCAGAACATTGGCGCATACGGTGTCGAGATCAAGGACCGCTTCCATTCCCTGCGCGCCTACGACCGCCACGCCGGCGAATTCGTCACCCTCGCCGCCACCGATTGCGCCTTTGGCTATCGCGACAGCCTCTTCAAGCGTGCCGGCGCCGATCGCTACGTCATCACCGAGGTCACCTTCGCCCTGCCGGTCGATTGGCAGCCCGACACGCATTACGCCGAACTCGCGCGCGAGCTGTCCGCGCAAAACATCGCCGGCCCCACGGCGCAGGACATCTTCGATGCGGTGGTCGCCATCCGCCGCCGGAAGCTGCCCGACCCAGCCGAGATCGGCAACGCCGGCAGCTTCTTCAAGAACCCCATCGTCGATGCCGCCACGCGCGATGCCCTCGCCGAGCGTTTCCCGAATCTGGTCGGATATGTGCAGCCCGACGGCACGTACAAGCTCGCCGCCGGCTGGTTGATCGATCAGTGCGGCTTCAAGGGCCGGCAGAGCGGCGCGGTGGGTGTATACGAAAAACAGGCGCTGGTGCTGGTGCACCGAGGCGGCGGCAGCGCGGTCCAGCTGATGACGCTGGCGCGCGAGATCCAGGACGCGGTTCATGCGCGCTTTGGCGTGCGCATCGAACCTGAACCCGTCGTGGTGTAAACAGGCGACCGGATGGGCGCGCTGGGCATCTTGCGCCACATGCCCCGTGCCTGGATTCGGGCAGCCTCCGCCTGACGTACCCGCGGTCGATCCAATGGCCTAAAATGGCTGGTTTGACCCCACGACCTCCCTTTTCGCGTTCCATTTCATGACCACCGAAACCTTTGACGGCGTCCGCCTGACCACCAAGGCCAATGTGTACTTTGACGGAAAGTGCGTCAGCCACAGCTTTACCCTGCCCGACGGCACCAGGAAGTCCGTGGGCGTGGTGCTGCCGGCCACGCTGACCTTCAGCACGGCCGCCGCCGAGATCATGGAATGCGTGGGCGGTTCGTGCGAATACAAGCTCGACGGCACCGATGAATGGAAGACGTCCGGCGCAGGCGAGAGCTTCCAGGTTCCGGCCAACTCGAAGTTCGACATTCGAGTGACCGAGGCCTACCACTACATCTGCCACTACGCCTGAAACCAGCTCGCGATCCTACTGCGCACTCCGATCTTGGCCCTGCGATGCTCGCTGTACCCGTGTACGGCTGCGCTTCTCGAACCAACCTCGGAGCGCTCGCTACAGATCGTGAGCCGGTTTGAATCCTGAACGGCTATTTGAAGAGAAAGATTATGGAAACCATCCTGCAACACGTTCCCGTCGGCCAGAAGGTCGGCATTGCCTTCTCGGGCGGTCTCGATACCAGCGCAGCGCTGCGCTGGATGAAGAACAAGGGCGCGCTGCCCTATGCCTACACCGCCAATCTCGGCCAGCCCGACGAGGAAGACTACGATGCCATCCCGCGCAAGGCGATGGAGTACGGTGCAGAGAAGGCCCGCCTGATCGACTGCCGCCCGCAGCTGGCCAATGAAGGGATTGCCGCTATCCAGTCCGGCGCGTTCCACATCAGCACCGGCGGCATTACGTACTTCAACACCACGCCGCTGGGCCGCGCCGTGACCGGCACCATGCTGGTCGCCGCCATGAAGGAAGACGACGTCAACATCTGGGGCGACGGCTCGACCTTCAAGGGCAACGACATCGAGCGCTTCTACCGCTACGGCCTGCTGACGAACCCGGCGCTGAAGATCTACAAGCCGTGGCTAGACCAGGCCTTCATCGACGAGTTGGGCGGCCGCGCCGAAATGTCGGCCTTCATGACGAAGGAAGGTTTCGGCTACAAGATGAGCGCCGAAAAGGCCTACTCGACGGACAGCAACATGCTGGGCGCCACGCACGAGGCCAAGGATCTGGAGCACCTGAACAGCGGCATCCGCATCGTCAACCCGATCATGGGCGTGGCGTTCTGGAAGCCGGAAGTCGAGGTCAAGGCCGAAGAAGTGTCGGTCACGTTCGACGAAGGCCGTCCGGTCGCCGTCAACGGCCGCGAGATTGCCGACCCGGTGGAGATGTTCCTCGAGCTGAACCGCATCGGCGGCCGTCACGGCCTGGGCATGAGCGACCAGATCGAGAACCGCATCATCGAAGCCAAGAGCCGCGGCATCTACGAAGCCCCGGGCATGGCGCTGCTGCACATCGCCTACGAGCGCCTGGTGACCGGCATCCACAACGAAGACACCATCGAGCAGTACCGCATCAACGGCCTGCGCCTGGGCCGTCTGCTGTACCAGGGCCGCTGGTTCGACCCGCAAGCGATCATGCTGCGCGAAACCGCCCAGCGCTGGGTGGCCCGCGCCGTGACCGGCACCGTCACGCTGGAACTGCGTCGCGGCAACGACTACTCGATCCTGAACACCGAGTCGCCCAACCTGACCTACGCGCCGGAGCGTCTGTCGATGGAGAAGGTGGAAGACGCGCCGTTCAGCCCGGCTGACCGTATCGGCCAGCTGACCATGCGCAACCTCGACCTGATGGACACGCGCGACAAGCTGGCCATCTACGCGAAGGCCGGCCTGCTGTCGCTCGGCACCAGCAACGCACTGCCGCAGCTTGGCGGCGACAAGAAGTAACCGACCGTCGCCTCAAAGCAAAAGGCCGCTCCGAAGTGCATCGGAGCGGCCTTTTTTTCATGGCCTCGGCTGCAGGCAGCTTTCAGTACCGGCCGCAGAGCAGGTATTCCATCAGCGCCTTCTGCACGTGCAGACGGTTTTCCGCCTCGTCCCACACGACGCTCTGCTTGCCGTCGATGACCGCCGCTTCGACTTCCTCGCCGCGGTGCGCAGGCAGGCAGTGCATGAACAGCGCATCCGGCTGCGCACGCTGCATCATCGCCTCGGTCACCATCCAGTCGCCAAAGGCCTTCTTGCGCGCTTCGTTCTCGGCTTCGTAGCCCATGCTGGTCCACACGTCGGTGGTCACGAGATGGGCGCCCTCGCAGGCCTCGAGCGGGTTTTCGAACACATGCACGAACGGCAGGCTGGAATCCGCCACCATGGCCGGGTCAAGCTGATAGCCCTTCGGCGCGGAAAAGTGGAACCGGAAGCCGAGGATCTCAGCCGCCTGGATCCACGTGTACGCCATGTTGTTGGCATCACCCACCCAGGTGACCGTCTTGCCCTTGATGGGGCCGCGGTGCTCGATGAAGGTGAAGATGTCGGCCAGCACCTGGCACGGGTGGTATTCGTTGGTCAGCCCGTTGATGACCGGCACGCGCGAATGCGCGGCAAACCGTTCGATGATCTCCTGCCCGAAGGTGCGGATCATGATGATGTCGGTCATGCGCGAGATGACCTGCGCCGCGTCTTCGATCGGCTCGCCGCGCCCCAGTTGAGAGTCGCGCGTGTTGAGGAAGACCGCGTGGCCGCCGAGCTGGTGAATGCCCGCTTCGAACGACAGGCGCGTACGCGTGGAATTCTTCTCGAAGATCATGGCCAGCGTGCGGTCGTGCAGCGGGTGCCACGTCTCGTAGTTCTTGAACTTGGCCTTGAGGATCGCGGAACGGTCCAGCAGGTACTCGTACTCTTCCAGCGAAAAGTCCTTGAACTGCAGGTAGTGCTTGATCGAGCTTGGTGGGTTCATAAAACAACGAAGGCGGCCCGCAGATGGCGCACCGGAAACCTTCCTGGCACACCGCCCTAGCCGCCTTGTCTTGGTGAAGATTCGGTCCATCATACGGGATCACTGCCCGTTTGGCGAGCTTCACGCCGGACAGCCGCGCGCCTCGCGCGTGCGCCGGTGAAAGGCCGATGAAAGTCTTATATAAGATATAATACTGGCTACCCCGGAAGTCCTGCTCCGCTGCAATCCCGCGCAATAGAACGGGCCTGCATGTTCATCAAGCGGCAACCGGGCAAGCGCATCATCCGCACCACAAGTGCACCCGTTCGAACGTTGCGGCACACGCGCGGTCGAAGTCGTTTGCAAATCTCCACAGCCCCACGCAGTCCATGGCAGCCAACCCCCGCCAATTCTTCATCCAGGGCGTCACCCGTGACGGAAAGACCTTCCGCCCGAGCGACTGGGCCGACCGGCTGTGCGGTGTGATGGCGCAGTTTCGCCCCCCCGGCGATACCGGAGACCCACGCTTTACCTATTCCCCTTACGTGCGCCCCGTCATGTCCGGAGGCGTCAAGAGCGTCTTCGTCGACGAGCGGCTGCGCGAGATTGAACCCAAAGCGCTGGATTTCGTGCTGAACTTCGCGCACGACAACAATCTCCAGCTCGTGGAAGCCTGCATCCTGCCCGACGCAGGGGCCCCTGCCCCGAAAGGCTAGCGCGCAGGGCCTCGGGCCCGCGCTTCCAGCGCCGAAGAACACCGGCGCACAAAAGCAAAAAGCCTGTCCTCGGACAGGCTTTTTTATCGTCGGTGCGTGACGTCGACCGCCACGCCGTGCCGGCAGAGCCGGCACCACCGAAATCAGGCAGCCATTGCCTTGATGGCAGCGGACAGACGCGACTTCGCGCGTGCAGCCTTGTTCTTGTGGACGATCTTCTTGTCGGCGATGCTGTCGATGGTGCTTTGCGCCGTCTTGAATGCAGCGGCTGCCGCAGCCTTATCGCCACCGGCGATGGCCTTGCGAACGCCCTTGATCGCGGTGCGCAGACGCGAACGCAGAGCCGAGTTGTGGGCGTTCAGAACGACGGCCTGGCGTGCGCGCTTGCGTGCTTGTGCGGTGTTTGCCATGGAAAATTTCCTGAAGAAAACTGTTGCAAGCGCCCCGGGAGACACGGAAGGCCGAAGCGCGCGAATGCGTGAGAAACGGCAATTATACGCAGATTCCTCAGGCGGATGCAAACCGTGTTGCGAAATCGCCCCGACACGACTGCTCTGCGACGCTTGCTTCACTTTTAGGCATGTGGCGGGGCCATCCCTATAATACGGCCGCATTGCGCAGCGCCCGCCGCGAACCGTGGCACCCGCATGCAGTCAGACCGCCATCGTGATCGCCCTGCGCCCAACCACGCATTCATCTTGAATCTGCTCAAAACCCTCGCCACGATCAGCGGCCTGACGATGCTCTCGCGCATCACGGGGCTCATCCGCGAAACGCTGATCGCCCGCGCCTTCGGCGCCTCGGTCTACACCGACGCTTTCAACGTGGCCTTCCGCATCCCGAACCTGCTGCGCCGGCTCTCGGCCGAGGGGGCGTTCTCGCAGGCGTTCGTGCCGATCCTGGGCGAGTTCAAGAACCGCCAGGGCGAAGCCGAGACCCGCGCACTGGTCGATTCCGTCGCTACGGTGATGACGTGGTTCCTGGTGATCGTCTCGGCGCTGGGTGTGATCGGCGCGCCCTTGATCGTCACGGCCGTGGCAACCGGCTTCAAGGAGCACGAGAGCCAGGCGTACATCTCCGCCGTCTTCATGACGCGGGTGATGTTCCCGTACATTGGGCTGGTGTCGCTGGTGGCCCTGGCCTCAGGCATCCTGAATACGTGGCGGCAGTTTGCGGTGCCTGCGTTCACGCCGGTGTTGCTCAATCTATCGTTCATCGTGGCGGCGGTGTTCGTCGCGCCGCATCTCGAGACGCCCATCTACGCGCAGGCCTACGCGGTGATGGTGGGCGGCATCCTGCAGCTGGCCATCCAGGTTCCGTCGCTGCGCAAGGTCGGGATGCTGCCGCGCGTGTCGTTCAACGTGCGTGCGGCGTGGCACCACCCGGGCGTGCGGCGCGTGCTCAAGCAGATGCTGCCGGCCACGCTGTCGGTATCGGTGGCACAGATCAGCCTGATCATCAATACGAACATCGCGTCGCGCCTGCCGACCGGCAGCGTGTCGTGGCTGAATTATGCGGACCGCTTGATGGAATTCCCGACCGCGCTGCTGGGCGTGGCGCTCGGGACGATCCTGCTGCCGAGCCTCTCGAAGGCCAGCGCGGACGACAACCGTGAGGAATACTCGTCGCTGCTCGACTGGGGCCTGCGCCTGACGGTGCTGCTGGCGGTGCCGTCGGCCGTAGGGCTGTTCGTTTTCGGTGCGCCGCTCACGGCCACGCTGTTCCACTACGGCAAGTTCACGGGCATCGACGTCGAGATGACACGCCAGGCGCTGGTGTCGTACGGCGTGGGGCTGATCGGGCTGATCGTCATCAAGATCCTGGCGCCGGGCTTTTATGCGCGGCAGGACATCCGCACGCCGGTGAAGATCGCGCTGGTGGTGCTGGCAGCCACGCAGCTCTCCAACTACTTCTTCGTGCCGGTGTTCGGGCACGCGGGGCTGGCGCTGTCGATCAGCTTTGGCGCGACCATCAATGCGGCGCTGCTGTTCTTCGGATTGCGCCGCCGCGGCTATTACCACCCGCTGCCGGGCTGGAGGCTGTTTCTCGCACAGGTGACGTCGGCCGTGCTGCTGCTCTGGGCGCTGCTGCTGTGGCTCGCGCACAATTTCGACTGGGTGGCGCTCGGTGCCAAGCCCCTGGTGCGCATTGCGCTGTTGAGCGCTTGCCTGGTCCTGTGCGCGGTGGTGTATTTCGGTACACTGTGGCTGACCGGGTTGAAGTTCTCCACGTTCCGCAAAAAGGCCATCTGATGACCACGAAAGTCCTCGATTATTTTTCGGCCCTGGTCGCGGACGACGACAGCATCCCCCTCACCGAAACGGCGCTGTCCATCGCACAGGACGCGTATCCCGACCTGGACCTGCAGGCCGAGCTCGCCGCCATCGACGTGCTCGTCGCGCGCATCAAGAACCGCATCGCCGACGGCACGCCGGCCATCCAGCGCCTGCGCCTGCTCAATCAGTTCTTCTATCGCGAGCTGGGCTTCGGGCCCAATGCAAACGATTACTACGACCCCGAGAACTCGTATCTGAACGCGGTGCTGCAAACCCGGCGCGGCATTCCGATCTCGCTGGCGGTGCTGCTGATGGAGATCGGCCAGCAGATCGGGCTGCCGCTCAAGGGGGTGTCGTTCCCGAACCACTTCCTGGTGCGCATGAGCATTCCGGCCGGTGAAGTCGTGATCGATCCGCTCACTGGGCAGACGCTGTCGAAGGAAGAGCTGCAGGACATGCTCGACCCGTACCTGGAAAAGGAAGGCATCGAAGACCCGAACACGGTGCCGCTCGGGGTATTCCTGCAGGTGGCGACGCACCGCGAGATCATCGCGCGCATGCTGCGCAACCTGAAGGCGATCTACCTGCAGGAGTCGCGCTGGCAGCGACTGCTGGCGGTGCAGCAACGGCTGGTGATCCTGCTGCCGGATTCCATTGAGGAAGTGCGTGACCGGGGGCTCGCCTACGCCAACCTGGAATGCTTCCGGCCGGCCTTGGCCGACCTGGAAGCCTATGTCGATGCGCGGCCCGATGCGGCCGACGCCGCCAAGCTCAAGGAGCGCATGCCGACGCTGCGCGCCATGAGCAAGAACCTGAACTGACGCTCACTTCGGCGCCGCGGCACGGCGGCGCTTGAGGAGCTTCCACACCCCGCCCAGCGCCAGCGGCACGATCGCCGCGCCCAGGCCGATCAGCACGATCGTGTTCAGGTGATCGCGGATCACCGGAACGTTGCCGAACGCTTCGCCCGACAGCACCAGGATCACCACCCACAGCACGGCGCCGATCATGTTGAAGAGCTGGAACTTCGCAAACGTCATCTTCGACACGCCGGCGACGAACGGAGCAAACGTCCGCACCACGGGGATGAAGCGCGCCATCACGAGCGTCTTGCCGCCGTGGCGCTCGTAGAAGCCGTGCGTCTTCATCAGCGCCTGGTGATCGAGAAAGCGGATGTGACCGTCGAACACCTTGGGGCCGATCCAGGAGCCGATGAAATAGTTGACGGTATTGCCTGTCGTGGCGGCAATCACCAGCAACACGATGAGCAGCCACGCGTCCATCTGGCCGGTCGCGCACATGGCGCCGGCAATGAAGAGCAGCGTGTCGCCTGGCAGGAAGGGCAACACCACCAGGCCGGTTTCGGCAAACACAATGGCGAACAGCAGCACGTAGACCCACGCGCCATATTGCTGAATCAGCAGGCCCAGCGATTTGTCGACATGCAGCACGATGTCGACCAGTTGCATCACGATATCCAAACCATCCCCCTAAGCGAGCGGGAAATGATACCGGATGTGACTTCGATTTCCCCTTATCCCTGGCAGGGCTTGCGGCGCTGCGACGCACAGGGCGTGACATTTATAATGCCGCGATGAATTCCGCCGCCACGTCCCGCCGCCCCATCCGCCCGCTCCCCGACCAGCTGATCAGCCAGATCGCGGCCGGCGAGGTGGTCGAGCGGCCCGCATCCGTGGTCAAGGAGCTGCTGGAAAACGCGCTTGATGCGGGCGCCACGCAGCTGCAGATCAAGCTCGAAGAAGGCGGCGTGCGGCGCATTGCCATTACCGACAACGGCGGCGGCATTCCGGCCGATGAACTGCCCGTTGCGCTGATGCGGCATGCGACCAGCAAGATCGGCTCGCTGGAAGAGCTGGAATCGGTGGCGACGCTAGGCTTTCGCGGCGAGGCGCTGGCCTCGATTGCCTCGGTGGCTGAGCTGACGCTCACCTCGCGCACCGCCAACGACGCGCACGCGACGCAGATCATCGCCCAGACCGGACGCGTGCAGCCGGCTTCGGGCGGCGTCGGCACGACGGTCGACGTGCAGCATCTGTACTTCAATACGCCGGCGCGCCGCAAATTCCTCAAGACCGAACAAACCGAGCTGGGCCACTGCCTGGAGGTGATCCGCCGCACCGCGCTGGCGCGGCCCGACGTGGCGATCTCCGTGCATCACAACGGCAAGCCGCTGGAGCACTGGAACGCCACGCAAGCGGATGTCCGCACGGCGGCCGTGCTCGGCACCGAATTCGCGCGCGCGCGACTGCCGTTCGAAGAGCAGGCGGGCGAACTCCGCATCTTCGGTTTTGCCGGCCTGCCCACGGCCTCGCGCGGCCGCGCAGACCACCAGTTCTTCTACGTCAACGGCCGCTTCGTGCGAGACCGCCTGCTCACGCACGCCGTGCGCAGCGCCTACGAAGACGTGCTGCACGGCGACCGCTTTCCCGCCTACGTGCTGTGCCTCGAACTGCCGCCCGAGGCTGTGGACGTGAACGTGCATCCCTCGAAGATCGAGGTGCGCTTCCGCGACAGCCGCGCGGTGCACCAGTTCGTCTACCACGCCGTGCAGCGCGCGCTGGCGCGCCACGCGGGCGAGCAAGGCGACAGCCTGCGCACCGATATCGGCGATGCGGCGCAAGTGCCGGCCGTGCCCTCGCCGGCGGACAACACCACGCGGTGGATCAACCAGATGGCGGCGCGGCAGACGTCGCTCGGCATTGCGCAGCCGCGCGCGGAATACCTGTCGATGATGCGCGGTGACAGCACGCCGATGCCGGCGTCGCGTCCCGCATGGATGGCCGACGTGCCGAGCGCCGCCACGCTGTTCGACGGCGGCACCGCGACTGCCGACACGGCCACCGCCGTGGCAGAGCCCGCCGCTGCAGCGCAGGCCGACGAAGACGACGACCACCCGCTCGGCTTCGCCATCGCCCAGTTGCACGGCATCTACGTGCTGGCGCAGAACGCGCGCGGCATGGTGCTGGTCGACATGCACGCGGCGCACGAGCGCATCCTGTACGAGCAGCTGAAGACGGCGCTGGAAGCCAAGCGCGTCGAGGTGCAGCCGCTGCTGATCCCGGTTACGTTTGCCGCGAGCGCGGTGGAGATCGGCACCGCAGAGGAATACCGCGACACGCTCGCGCTGCTCGGTTTCGACATCTCTGCCGTCTCGCCGACGACGCTCGCCGTGCGCTCGGTGCCGACGCTGCTGCAAAAGGCCGATGCACAGGCCCTCGCCCGCGACGTGCTGCGCGACCTCCACGCCTACGGCGGCTCGCGCGTGCTGGCCGAACGCCAGAACGAGCTGCTCGCCACGCTGGCGTGCCACTCCGCCGTGCGCGCCAACCGCCGCCTGAACCTCGACGAGATGAACGCGCTGCTGCGCCAGATGGAAGCCACCGAGCGCGCCGACCAGTGCAACCACGGCCGGCCGACCTGGATCCAGCTCACCGTGGCTGACCTCGACCGCCTGTTCCTGCGCGGCCAGTAAGCTCGCGATGACCGCCTCATCTGCAACCGCGCCACGCGCCGTCTGCCTGCTGGGCCCGACGGCGTCGGGCAAGACCGCCGCCGCGCTGAAGCTGGCCGAACGCTGGCCGGTCGAGATCATCAGCATGGATTCGGCGCTGGTGTATCGCGGCATGGACATCGGCACCGCCAAGCCCAGCGCCGAAGAACAGGCCGTCGCGCCACATCACCTGATCGACATCATCGATCCGCGCGATGCCTATTCGGCCGCGCAGTTTGCCAACGATGCGAACGTCCTGATCGACGCCATCCGGGCGCGCGGCCGGCTGCCGCTGATCGTTGGCGGCACGATGCTGTACTACAAGGCGCTCACGCAGGGCCTCTCGGATTTGCCCGGCGCCAATCCGGCGATCCGCGCGGAGATCGACGCCGAAGCCGCACGCCAAGGCTGGCCGGCATTGCATGCCAAGCTGGCGTTGGTCGACCCGATCACCGCCGCGCGGCTGCACGCGACCGACGCGCAGCGCATCCAGCGCGCGCTTGAGCTGTACCGGCTGACCGGCCGACCGATGTCTGCGTTGCTCGCGCGTGAAGTGGGCGCGAACGCATTCCGGCAGCACGATGCCGCGGCGCCGTACCTGACGATTGCGCTGGAGCCGTCAGACCGCCTCGTGCTGCATGCGCGCATCGCGCAACGCTTCGACGCGATGCTGGCGGCCGGTCTGCTCGACGAGGTAGAGGCTCTGCGCAAACGCGGCGACCTGTCGCCCGCACTGCCGTCCATCCGCTGCGTGGGTTATCGCCAGGCATGGGCGTATCTCGACGGCGAGATCGACATGACCGGCCTGCGCGAACAGGGCATTGCCGCCACGCGCCAGCTCTGCAAGCGCCAGATCACGTGGCTGCGCAGCACACCGGAGCGGCACGTGGTGGATTGCCTTGCCCCCGATTACGTCGACCAGGTCGCGCGCCTGGTCCAAACCTCACTGGAATCGCAATGACGACCACTGACACCGCCACCACGTTCACGCTGCGCCCCGCCACACCGGAGGACTGCGCCGCGCTCGTCCGCCTGATCTCTGCGCTGGCCGAGTACGAGAAGCTCACGCACCTCGTGCAGACCACGCCCGAGGCGCTGGCCACGATGCTCTTCGGGCCGCGCCCGTACTGTGAGGCGGTGTTGGCGGAAGTCGACGGCCGCGCCGTGGGCTTTGCGCTGTTCTTCCACAACTTCTCGACGTTCCTGTGCAAGCCGGGGCTGTATCTGGAGGACCTGTTCGTCGAGCCGGAATATCGCGGCCTGGGCATCGGCAAGGCGCTGCTGATCCACCTCGCCCGCCTGGCGCAGGAACGCGATTGCGGCCGCTTCGAGTGGAGCGTGCTCGACTGGAATGCCCCGTCCATCGCCTTCTACGAAGCCATGGGCGCCGACGTGCTGCCCGAGTGGCGCATCTGCCGCACCACGGGCGATGCCCTGACGAAGCTGGCAGCCATTCCCATGCCGCCGGCGCTGGCTGCGGCGCGCTGAATTTGACCGCAAGCTCCGGAGTGCGGCGCATTCCGACAAGCGTACGCTTGGCATATCGGATTCGCAGACAGAACGGATATGCCGCCTTCCACCGCCAACGCGCAGACCGGCGCGGAGCACCATCCCAACCTCGCACGCATCGACTGGCACGCCGTTGAAGACGCCCTCAACGACGTCGGCAGCGCCGTGCTGCCAGCGCTGCTCACGCACGGCGCCTGCGACGCGCTGGCCGCGCTGTACCCGCAAGAGCGCCTGTACCGCTCGCGCGTGGTGATGGAGCGCCACGGCTTCGGGCGAGGCGAATACCAGTATTTCGCCTATCCGCTGCCGGACCTGATTGCGGACTTGCGCACCGGCCTGTATCCGCCGCTGGCCACCATCGCCAACCGCTGGAACGCGGCCATGGGCATCGACGTGCGCTATCCACCCAGGCACGCCGATTTCCTGCGCCGCTGCCACGAAGCCGGCCAGCTGCGCCCCACGCCGCTGATCCTGCAATACGGCCCCGGCGACTACAACTGCCTGCACCAGGATCTCTACGGTGAGCACGTCTTCCCATTGCAGGTGGCCATCCTGCTGTCCGAGCCGGGCGTCGATTTCACCGGCGGCGAATTCGTCATGACGGAGCAGCGTCCGCGCATGCAGTCGCGGCCCGAGGTGGTGCCGCTGCACAGGGGCGACGCGGTGGTCTTTGCCGTGCACCACCGGCCCGGGCAGGGAACGCGCGGCACCTATCGCGTCAACATGCGCCACGGGGTGAGCCGCCTGCGTTCGGGCCGGCGGCATACTGTGGGCATCATCTTCCACGACGCAACGTGATGGACCCCGCCATGGTCACGGGCGACCTCTTTGCCGATCACGCACCCGCAGACGATGCACGCATCGCGCTCGGCGAGGCGGCGTTCGTGCTGCGCGGCTTCGCGCTGGCCGACGCTGCCGCGCTGCTGGCCGCCGTCGACGCCATTGCGCAGCGGGCGCCGTTTCGCCATATGGTCACGCCGGGCGGCTTCGAGATGTCGGTCGCACTCACCAACTGCGGCACGCTGGGCTGGACGTCGGACCGGCGCGGGTATCGCTACGCCACGCAGGATCCTCTGACCGGCGAGCCATGGCCACCGCTGCCCGACGTCTTCCTGCGGCTTGCCGGTCATGCGGCAGCCGAAGCGGGCTTCCCCGATTTCATACCGGACGCCTGCCTCATCAACCGCTATGTGCCGGGCGCACGCCTGTCGCTGCATCAGGACAAGGACGAACACGACTACGCCGCGCCCATCGTGTCGGTGTCGCTCGGCATGCCAGCCGTGTTCCTGTTTGGCGGGCTCAGGCGTGCAGACAAAACCCAGCGCATTCCGCTGTTCCACGGCGACGTGGCCGTCTGGGGCGGACCAGACCGCCTGCGGTATCACGGCATCGCGCCACTGAAGGAACATCCGCACGCGGTGCTGGGCAGCCAGCGCATCAACCTGACCTTCCGCAAAGCGGGCTGACATGACGCGCATCGCAAACGACCTCTCGGAAGCTGCGTATCGGCGGGCCGCCGAATTCCTGTCCTCGCTCGACGACGACTGGGCGCGCCACATTGCCGCCATCGGGCCATGCCGGCACGCGGCCAAACCCGCTCGCGAGCCGTACGAGGCACTGGTGCGCGCCATCGCCTACCAGCAATTGCACGCCAAGGCGGGCGACGCCATCCTCGGGCGCTTCCTCGCGCTGTACCCGGGCGCGGCCTTCCCGGCGCCGGAACGGGTGCTCGCCACCGACGAAGCCGCCCTGCGCGGCTGCGGTTTTTCGGCGACCAAGCTGGCGACCCTCCGCGGCATCGCGCAAGCGGCGCTGGATGGCATCGTTCCGACGCGCGCGCAGGCGCTTGCCATGGACGACGAAGCGCTGATCGAACGGCTCGTCACGCTGCGCGGCGTGGGCCGCTGGACGGTAGAAATGCTGCTGATCTACACCTTGGAGCGCTCCGACATCCTGCCCGCCGACGATTTTGGCGTGCGCGACGGCTACCGGCGCCTGAAGCGGCTCGATGCCACGCCCACGCGCGGGCAGATGACCGAAATCGGCCATGCGTGGAGCCCATATCGCACCGTCGCCACCTGGTACTTATGGCGCGTGCCGGCCGCGGCCTAGGGTGACCCACGCATCGCTCCGAATTTGACCGCAAGACCCGGAGTGCCCGGCCCGCCGCCCGTACCTACAGTACAGTCATCACAGTCCTACCGGATGACGCCATGCCAATCACCGTCCAAGCCAGACCGGCCACCTCTGTCGAGCACGACCCGCGCTGGGCGCGCGTGCTCGCGCGCGATCCTTCCGCCGACGGGCAATTCGTCTATGCCTGAAGACCACCGGCGTGTACTGCCAGCCGAGCAGCCCGTCGCGCCTGCCGCGGCCCGAGAACGTCGAGTTCTTCGACACGCCCGCCGAAGCGGAGGCCGCCGGCTACCGCCCAAGCCGTCGCGCCGGTCCCGACCAGACCACGGTACGCGCCCAGCAGGCCGCGCTGGTCGCCCGTGCATGCCGCCGCATGGAAGCCGCCGACACACCGCCGACGCTCGACATGCTGGCCGAAGAGGCTGACCTGAGCCCGTATCACTTCCACCGCCTGTTCAAAAGCGTGACGGGCCTGACACCCAAGGCGTACGCCGACGCGCATCGCGCCCGGAAGCTGCGTGCGCAACTGGAGCGCGGCAGCACCGTCACCGAGGCCATCTACGATGCGGGCTTCAACGCCAGCAGCCGTTTCTACGAGGCGTCGGACAGCGTGCTCGGCATGACGCCCAGCCGCTATCGCGCCGGCGGCGCGCAGACCACGATCCGCTTTGCCGTGGGCGAATGCTCGCTCGGCTCGATCCTGGTGGCGCAGAGCGACCGCGGCATCTGCGCGATCCTGATGGGCGACGACCCGGACGCCCTCGTACGGGACTTGCAGGACACGTTCCCCAGGGCCGAACTCATCGGCGGAGACGCGGGCTTCGAAGACCTCGTCGCGAGGGTCGTGGGACTGATCGAAGTGCCATCCATCGGGTTGGACCTGCCGCTGGACGTCCGCGGCACCGCCTTCCAGCAGCGCGTGTGGCAAGCGCTGCGCGAAGTGCCGCCCGGCAGCACCACCAGCTACACCGAGATCGCCGCGCGCATCGGCGCCCCCAAGGCGGTGCGGGCGGTGGCGCAGGCCTGCGCAGCCAACCACATCGCCGTGGCCATTCCGTGCCACCGCGTCATCCGCCGCGATGGCAATGCGTCGGGCTACCGCTGGGGCGTGGAACGCAAGCTGGCGCTGCTGGAGCGCGAGGCGCAGTCGTAAAGCTCAAGGCCCCCGAGGCCGGCGACACGCATAAAAAAACCGCCGAACACGTCGGCGGCTTTTGTGGAGGGCGGGCGGTGCGTCAGACCACGATCGTCTGTGCTTCGCCGGCCTGGCGCGCGCGGATTTCGCCGATCCGGTAGACCGTCTCACCGGCGTCCTTCAGGTGCGCAATGGCCGCCAGCGCATCCGCGGCCGACACGATCACCACCATGCCGATGCCGCAATTGAAGACGCGGTGCATTTCGTCGTCGGCCACATTGCCGGCCTTCTGCAGCCACTGGAACAGCGGCGGCAGCGTCCAGGCGTCGCGGTGCAGCACGGCGGTCGTGTTTTCCGGCAGCACGCGCGGCACGTTTTCGGTCAGGCCGCCACCTGTGATGTGGGCCATGCCCTTGACCGGCAGCTTCTCGATCAGCGACAGCAGCGGCTTCACGTAGATGCGCGTGGGCGCCATGATGGCGTCCTGCAGGCGCTGGCCGTGGAAATCGGCGTTCAGGTCCGGGCGCGCCACCTCGATGATCTTGCGCACCAGCGAGTAGCCGTTCGAATGCGCACCCGACGAGGCGAGACCCAGCACCACATCGCCCTCGGCAATGGTGGTGCCGTCGATGATCTTGCGCTTTTCGACCGCGCCGACGGCAAAGCCGGCCAGGTCGTATTCGCCGTCCGGGTACATGCTCGGCATTTCAGCCGTTTCGCCGCCGATCAGGGCGCAGCCGGCCAGTTCGCAGCCCTGGGCAATGCCCTTGACCACGGTGGCGGCGGTGTCGACGTCGAGCTTGCCGCAGGCGAAGTAGTCGAGGAAGAACAGCGGCTCGGCGCCCTGCACGAGGATGTCGTTCACGCTCATGGCGACCAGATCCTGGCCGACGGTGTCGTGGCGGTTCAGTGCAAAGGCCAGCTTGAGCTTGGTGCCCACGCCGTCGGTCCCCGAGACCAGCACCGGCTCCTGGTACTTCTTGGACAGCTCGAACAGCGCGCCGAAGCCGCCGATGCCGCCCAGCACGCCTTCGCGCATGGTGCGCTTGGCAAACGGCTTGATGCGGTCGACCAGGGCGTCACCCGCCTCGATGTCGACGCCCGCGTCGCGGTAAGACAGGCCGGTCGATGCGGATGGGGTTTCGGAAGCGCTCATACAGTCGTCTGAATTGAAAAAACCGGGAAAGAAAGCGAGACGGCGGCGGGAAGTCACAAAAATCGGACCCGCCGGTCCAGTAAAATCGCGATTTTACCGGATGCGGGCACCCCGATGGCCGCTTTTCCGACTCCCTGACCCGCCTTCGGAATCGTCGCCCGCTCATGAACGCCCCCGTGCTGTCGCAGGAAACCAAGCGCACGCTCGCCTGGATCGCCGTGGCGATCGTCTTCCTGGCCCTGCTCAAGCTGCTGGCGCCCACGCTCACGCCGTTCGTGTTCGCCTTCATCCTGTCGTACATCCTGCACCCGGGCGTCGAATGGCTGCAGCGCCATCGCGTGCCGCGCGTGCTCGGCGTGTTCCTGATGATCCTCGTGCTGGCCGTGGTCGGCGTGGCGCTGATGCTGCTGATCCTGGCCGTGCTGCAGCGGGAGGTTCCGGCCATCCGCGAGCAATTGCCCGGCATGCTGGCCAGGCTCAACGCGGCGCTGTCACCGCGCCTGGCGGAGATGGGCCTGCATGTGAGCTTTGATTTTCCGGGCCTGCGCAAGCTGCTGACCGAGCAGCTCGCCGCCAGCCCCGACGATGTCATGGCCCGGGCGCTGAACTACCTGCGCGTGTCGGGCTCAGCGGCGATCCAGCTGCTTGGCATCGCCTTTCTGGTACCGATCGTGATGTTCTACCTGCTGATGGACTGGAACATGCTCATGCGGCGCATCGAAACCGCGGTGCCGCGGCGGTGGCTGCCAAAAACGCGCGAGTTGGCCGCGGAAACGGACGGGCTGCTGTCGCAATACCTGCGCGGGCAGATCATCGTGATGCTGGTGCTGGCGGTGTATTACTCCGCCGGTCTCGCGCTGGCCGGCTTTGACGTGGCGCTGCCGGTCGGCATCTTTACGGGGCTGGCGGTGTTCATTCCGTACATCGGCTTCGGCGTGGGGCTGTCGCTGGCCATCCTGGCGGCGTTGCTGCAGTTCGGCAACCTGTACGGCCTGCTGGCGGTGGCCGTGGTGTACGGCATCGGCCAGTTCCTCGAAAGCTTCTACCTGACGCCCCGCCTCGTGGGGGAGCGCATTGGCCTGCACCCGCTGGCGGTCATCCTGGCCTTGCTGGCTTTTGGCCAATTGTTCGGATTTTTCGGTATCCTCCTCGCCCTGCCGATCAGCGCGGTGCTGCTGGTCGGTTTGCGGCAGATCCGGCAGCTGTATCTCGACAGCCGGCTCTATCAGGACTGAACGCGCGCGCAACCGAGAACCACGGCGATCCTCCCGACGTTTCATGGCCACACCTGAACAGCTCCCGCTCGAACTCGGTGCGACACCCGCCCCGACCTTCGACAACTTCGTCGCCACCGGCAACGAAGAGGCGGTGCTGCGCCTGCGCGCGCTGATCCCGCAGGTGGTGGACGGCACGGCCACCGACCGGCTGGTCTACCTGTGGGGCGAACCGGGCAGCGGCCGCAGCCACCTGCTGCACGCCGTGTGCGCGCAGGCCGAGGCCGGCGGCTTCGAGATCCGCACCCTGGAGCCGGACGCCCCGGCCGAAGCGTTCGAATTCGACCCCGCGATCACGCTCTGGACCATCGACGACGCCGAACGCCTCGACGAATGGGCGCAGATCGCCGTCTTCAACCTCGTCAACGAAGTGCGCGCGCATCCGCATGCGGCGCTGCTCATCGCCGGGGCGGCCGCGCCGATGTCGATGCCGCTGCGTGAAGATCTGCGCACCCGGCTCGGCTGGGGACTCGTCTATTGGCTGCGCCCGCTGTCCGACGCCGACAAGATCGAAGCCCTGCGCCAGGCCGCCCGCGAACGCGGCATGCAGCTCTCGGCCGACGTGCCGCAGTGGCTCGTCACGCACTCCTACCGCGACATGCCGAGCCTGATGGCGCTGCTCGACGCGCTGGACACCTATTCGCTCGCACGCAAGCGCGCAGTCACCCTGCCGCTCGTGCGGGAGATGCTCGCCCTGATGAAGTGAGAAGTGGGCGCAGGCCGCCGCCCAGGGGCGACTGCGATTGGATGCCACACCTTCGGGTAAAATCGCGCCCCATGAATCTGGCCCTCTTTGACCTCGATCACACCCTGATCCCCACCGACAGCGACCACGAGTGGGGGCGTTTCCTCATCCGCCGCGGCGTGGTGGATGAAGCCGAATACCAGCGCAAGAACGATCAGTTCTATGCCGACTACAAGGCCGGCACGCTGGATATCCACGCTTTCCTGCGCTTTGCCCTGGCGCCGCTGGCCGCGCATCCGCGGGACACGCTGGCCGAATGGCACGCCGAATTCATGCGCGAGGTCATCGTTCCGAAGATCACGCCGCAGGCCCAGGCGCTCGTCTACAAGCATCTCGAAGCCGGCGATCTGTGCTGCGTGGTCACCGCCACCAACAGCTTCGTCACGCGGCCGATCGCCAAGGCCTTCGGCATCGAGCACCTGATCGCCACCGAGCCGGCCACCGCCGACGGCACGCCCGACGGCCCCTTCACCGGCGATGTGTCCGGCACGCCGAGCTTCCGTGAAGGCAAGGTCGCCCGCGTGCACGAATGGCTCGCCAACATGGGCCGCGGCTGGAGCGACTTCGAGCGCAGCACCTTCTACAGCGACTCGGCCAACGACGTGCCGTTGCTCGAAGAGGTGACCGACCCCGTCGCCACCAACCCGGACGACACGCTGCGCCACCTCGCAGCCGCGCGCAACTGGCGCATCATGGATCTCTTCTGAGCAGGCGCGGCGTGATCAAGAAACTCATCAATCGTCTGCTCGGCAAGACCGCCGCAGAACCCGCCCCGGCGGCCGATCCCGGCATCCCGGCTGGCAGAAAGACCCGCACGCCCAAGACGCCCAAGACGCGCAGCAAGGCCGCCGGCGGCGTGCCGCGCCAGGCGCGCGTGTGGAGCGTCGAAGAGCACGGCATCGACCCGAAGCTGCTCTCGCGCAACGCCGTCAAGGTCACGTCCACGCTGCAGGAAGCCGGCTACGCCGCCTTCATCGTCGGCGGCGCGGTGCGCGATCTGCTGCTCGGCATCAAGCCAAAGGACTTTGACGTTGCCACCAACGCCACGCCGGAGCAGGTGCAGGCGCTGTTCCGCCGCTCGCGCATCATCGGCCGGCGCTTCCAGATCGTGCACGTGACGTTCTACGGCGGACGCGACCAGGAAATCATCGAGGTGTCGACGTTCCGTGCACTCGTCGACGCGGTCGACGCGGAGCAGGTGCCCGCCGGCAAGCGCGTCAAGCGCACCGAGCTCGACCACCACACGCATGCCGTCGACGCCAGCGGCCGCGTGCTGCGCGACAACGTCTGGGGCACCCAGGCCGAAGACGCCACGCGCCGCGACTTCACCGTCAACGCGATGTACTACGACCCGTCCAACGAGACGGTGCACGACTACCACCACGGCATGGAAGACATGCGCGCCCGCACGCTGCGCATGATCGGCGACCCGCACACGCGCTACCGCGAAGACCCGGTGCGCATGCTGCGCGTGGTGCGCTTTGCGGCCAAGACGGGCTTCGACATCGACCCCGCCACGCGCGCGCCGATCGCGGAGCTCGGCCCGCTGATCCACAACGTGCCGGCCGCCCGCCTGTTCGACGAGATGCTGAAGCTGCTGATGTCCGGTCACGCGTGGGCATCGCTGCAGGAGCTGCGCAAGGCCGGTCTGCACCGCGGCCTGCTGCCGCTGCTGGATGTCGCGCTCGAGCAGCCGATGGGCCAGCGCTTCGTGCAGCTGGCGCTCGACAACACGGACGACCGCGTCAAGGCCGGCAAGCCGGTCTCGCCGGGCTTCCTGTTCGCCTCGCTGCTGTGGCACCACGTGGTGGAGCACTGGAACCGCCGCCGCGCGGCCGGCGAGCCGCTCATCCCCGCG
The DNA here is from genome assembly GCF_001683835.1 of Ralstonia sp. RL. Classification (NCBI taxonomy): domain Bacteria; kingdom Pseudomonadati; phylum Pseudomonadota; class Betaproteobacteria; order Burkholderiales; family Burkholderiaceae; genus Ralstonia; species Ralstonia sp. RL. Next base: position 40,472 of record NZ_LWRX01000167.1, read on the forward strand.
CTGCACACCGCCATGGACGAAGTGCTTGACCGCCAGACCGAGCAGCTCGCCATCCAGCGCCGCTTCACCGCCGACATGAAGGAAATCTGGAGCATGCAGCCGCGCTTCGAGAAACGCTCGGGCCGCATGCCGTATCGCCTGCTGGAATCGCCGCGCTTTCGCGCCGGGTACGACTTCCTCGTCCTGCGCTGCGCCTCGGGCGAATTGCCGCAGGAACTGGCCGACTGGTGGACCGCCTTCCAGAGCGGTGACGGCGAAACCCGCGAAGCGCTCATGGCGCAAGCCAAGCAGGCGCCGAGCACCGCCGCAAGCACCAGCACGGCGGGTTCCGGCAAGCGCCGTCGCCGCCGGCGTGGTCCGGCGAAATCGGATACAGTCGGTGACGTCAATCCGGGAAGTTCGGAGGAAACGTGAAGACAGTGGCGTACATCGGCATCGGCGCCAACCTGGGCGACGCACGCCAGGCAGTGAAAGACGCCGTGGTCTGCCTCGCGCAGCAGGTCGGCATCACCGTGACCGGCAAATCGAGCTTGTATCGCAGCGCGCCGGTCGAATCCAGCGGCGACGACTACATCAACGCCGTCGTGCGCATCGAGACGCCTTTCACGGCAGACCAGTTGCTGCGCATCTGTCACCACATCGAAGACCAGTTCGGCCGCGAACGCCCGTTCCGCAACGCGCCGCGCACGCTCGACCTGGACCTGCTGCTCTACGGCGACCACGTCCTCACGTCGCCCGAGCTGACCGTGCCCCACCCGCGCGTTGGCCAGCGCGCCTTCACGCTGCTGCCGCTGCATGAGCTGGCGCCGGACCTCGTGATTCCGGGCATCGGCGCGGTGGCGGACCTGCTGCCCGGCGTGGCCGACCAGCGCATCGAAAAAACCACGATGTGCCAATGCATGCGCGCCAAGCAGCCCGCTGCCTGATCACTCGCATCACGCCTCACACACCTGCCGATGGCCCTGGATCACCTGCGTCGCATCGTTGTTGAAGGGCCCATCGGCGTCGGCAAGACGGCGCTGGCCCAGCGCCTGGCCGATCACCTGCGCGCAAGCACATCGTTCGAGACGCCGAACGAGAACCCCTTCCTGCCCCGCTTCTACGAAGACCCGGCCCGCTATGCGTTGCCGGTGCAGCTGCGCTTCCTGCTGCAGCGTGCCGAGCGGCTCAAGGCCTGGCACAAGGCGACGCTTGCCGGCGAGCGCATCGTCGGCGACAGCTTTCTGCCGCGCGACCGCCTCTTCGCCCAGCTCACGCTGCCCGCCGATGAACTCGCGCTGTACGACGCGATGGCCAATGCACTGGCGCTGCCGCAGCAGCGCATCGACCTCGTCATCTGCCTGCAGACGCGCGCCGAAGATCTGCTGCCGCGCATCGCCAAGCGCGCCGTTCCTTACGAAACGGGTATCGATGCCGAGTACCTGCAGCGCATCTGCGCCGCATACGGCGAGCTGTTTCTGTATTACGATGCCGCACCGACGCTTATCGTCGACATCGCCGCCTTCGACCCCGCGGGCAACGACGACGATTTCCGCACCTTGCTCGCCCGCATCGACGCGATGCGCGGACCCAAGGAATTCATCAAGCTGGCAACGCGCTAGTCAGTCGACGCACCGCATGGTCTGCGTGGGCGCTCGCGATGCCCCAACGAGTCTCAGTCCATGAGCTACCTCCAGGAATCGAACCGCAAGGCCGTCACGGTGACGTCGCTGCAGGCCATGCGCGCCGCCGGCGAGCGCATCGCCATGCTCACCGCCTACGACGCCAGCTTCGCCGCCCTGATGGACCGCAACGGCGTCGACGTGCTGCTCGTCGGCGATTCCCTTGGCAATGTCGTGCAGGGCCAGAAGACCACCCTGCCCGTCACGCTGGAACACATCGCGTATCACACCGAATGCGTTGCACGCGGGACAACCAAGGCGCTGCTCGTGTCCGATCTGCCGTTCGGCACGTACGGCACACCGGAGCAGGCCTTCCACAGCGCCGTGCGCCTGATGCAGGCGGGCGCGCAGATGGTCAAGCTGGAGGGCGGCGTGTGGCTGGCGCCGACCATCAAGTTCCTCGTCGAGCGCAGCATTCCGGTGTGTGCGCATATCGGCCTCACGCCGCAATCGGTGCACGCGTTCGGGGGCTTCAAGGTGCAGGGCCGTGGCGATGAAGCGGCCGCGCAGCTGAAGGCCGACGCGCTGGCCGTGCAGGAGGCGGGCGCCCAGCTCGTCGTGATGGAAGCCATTCCGGCCGCGCTGGCCGGCAAGGTCACGCGCCTGCTGGCCATTCCGACCATCGGAATCGGTGCCGGGCTCGAATGCTCCGGGCAGGTGCTCGTCATGCATGACATGCTGGGCGTGTTTCCCGGTCACCGGCCCAGGTTCGTGCGCAACTTTATGGACGGGCAGACGACCATCGACGGCGCAGTCGCAGCGTATGTGGCGGCCGTCAAGGACGGCACGTTCCCCGGACCCGAACATACGTTCGCCTGAGCGCCCTTGCGCATGGAAATCTGGTCGGCCACCGCTGACGCCTTTGTCTTGCTCGCCAACGGCGATGCGGCATTGTGGCTGATCGTATGGACGTCATTGAAGGTCGCGCTCGCGGGGCTGCTGCTGGCTGCGCCGGCGGGCCTGCTCATGGCCTACGCCATCGCCATGCACCGCTTTGTCGGGCGCCGCGCGCTGGTGGTGCTGGCGCAGGCGTCGCTGTCGTTTCCGACCGTGCTGATCGGGCTGCTGCTGTATCTGCTGCTCTCGCGGCAAGGGCCTCTGGGGGGCTTTGGGCTGCTGTTCACGCAGAGCGGGATGATTCTCGGGCAGGCCGTGCTGGGCTTGCCCGTCATCGTCGCGTTTGCCCTGACCACGTTCGAACGCGCCGACCCCCGCCTGGCAGAAACGGCGCGCGTGCTCGGCGCCGGCCGTGCGCGGCTGCTGCTGACGGTCTTTCGCGAGCTGCGATTCGGCCTGATGGCGGCGGTGGTGGCGGGCTTTGGCCGCGTCATCGCTGAAGTCGGCTCGGCACTGATGGTGGGCGGCAATATCGAGGGCGTCACGCGCACCATGACCACGGCGATTGCGCTGGAGACCAGCAAAGGCGAATTCGCCCAGGGCATTGCACTGGGCATCGTGCTCATCGCGCTGGCATTGCTCGTCAACCTCGTGCTGGCATGGCTGCAAGGGGCCGGCAGCTATCGCGGGGGCGCGGCATGAGCCGGACGATGGTGTTTGAAGAGCTGCGCTGCCGGCATGGCGCACGCGTGCTGTTCGAGATTCCGCGGCTGGCGTTGTCGGCCGGGCATGCGATCGTCATTACCGGTGCCAACGGCGTCGGCAAGACCACGCTGCTGCGCATGCTGGCCGGGCTCATTCCCGCCCACGGCGCGACCGTCGATCTCGGCAGCGGTCCGCAGCGGCTGTCGCCGTATCCGGCGGCATTGCGCGCGCGGCTGACTTACGTGCACCAGCATCCGTATCTGTTCCGCACATCGGTGCGGGCCAATCTCGCGTATGGGTTGACCACGGGCCCGCACCGCGTGGCGCGCACGGAACTCGCCGCACGCGTGGACGAGGCCATCGAGTGGGCTGGGCTCCAGCACGTGGTGGACGTGCCCCCCGAGCGCCTGTCCGGCGGGGAGACGCAGCGGCTCGCGCTCGCCCGCGCCCGCGCGCTGCACACCGATGTGCTGCTGCTCGATGAGCCGACCTCGAACCTCGATGGCGCTGCGCGCGAGCAGGTCATCGCCCTGGTCGAAGAACTGGCCGCCGAGGGCCGCACGCTGCTGATGGTCTGCCACGACCGCGAGCTCATCAACCTGCCCGGCGTCGCGCGCTGGAAGCTAGAGCACGTCGACGGCCACGGGCGGCTCGAAATGCGCGGGCATCACGCCGCGTAGGGCATTGCAGACGGCGACGGCTTCGGCGCGGGCCACGTCGGCGCGCGTGAGCAGGCGTTCGCGCAGCGGCCCGTCGAGCCACGGCGTTGCGTCTTCGAGCAACACGGCGCGCATCACGCCCGGCAGGACACCCGCGGACAGTGGCGGCGTCCACCACGCGCCGTCGAGCTTCACCAGCACCGTGGAACGCCCGCCTTCGGCCAGCGTGCCGTCCGCGTTGAAGAACACGGCGTCGAATGCCCCCTCGCGCTCGGCGGCCTGCCAGGCGGCATCGTAGCCGGCGCGCAGCGTGGTCTTGTGCCCGGGCAGGCCGTGCGTGGCTTCGCGCGTTTGCGCGGCGACGACCAGGCGCACCGGCGCATCCCACGTGGCATGCAGCGGCGGCAGAGGCGCAGCCGATACGCCCGCAACTCCATCCGGCCCCAGCGACAGGCGCATGCGATACGCGCCCTCGCCTTCCAGCGCTGCACACGCGCGCACCACCTCATCGGCCACCGCCGTCCGGACGAACGGAAAGCCGAAGGCGGCGGCAGACCGCTCAAGCCGGTCCAGGTGCCGAGCCAGCAGCGGCACGCCATCGCGGGTGGCACGCATGGTCTCGAACAGCGCGAGCCCCACGTCCAGCGCCGTCACGAAGCGCGCTTTCCATTGGCATTCCGTGTACTCGTCGTCGGCCACGCTGTCGTGCACGATGCCCGAGCCGATGCCCAACTCGCCCATGCGCAAGCCGTCGGCGCCAGGGGCACTGAGAACCAGCGTGCGGATCGCCACGGAAAAGCACGCGTCGCCCATCGCCTGATCGTTGGCAGGCGCATCGATCCAGCCGATGGCACCGGTGTACAGACCACGCGGGTCCGGCTCCAGCGCGTCGATGATCTCCATCGTTCGCCGCTTGGGCGCGCCGGTGATGGAGCCGCACGGAAACAGCGCGCGCAGGCAATCGGCCAGGCCCGTGGCCGGCGGAATCTCTGCTTCCACGGTCGACGTCATCTGCAGCACGCTGCCGAAAGGCGTCACTTCGAACAGTGCCGGCACGCGCACCGAACCCGGACGTGCGAGCCGGCCGAGGTCGTTGCGCAGCAGGTCGACGATCATGAGGTTCTCGGCGCGGTTCTTTTCATCGGCGGCCAGCGCGATGGCGCGGGCTTCGTCGACCTCCACGTCGCCAGAGGCCGGCGCAGTGCCCTTCATCGGCCGTGCCAGGAGCTTGCCGGCGTGGTGCGAAAAGAACAGCTCCGGCGAGCACGACAGGATCGCACTGCCTTCCGGCAGTCCGATGAACGCGCCGTATGGCACCGGCTGGCGCGCCCGCAGACGGCGGTACAGCGCGGCCGGCGCGCCGAACGCCGTCATGCGCAGGCGATAGGTGTAGTTGACTTCGTAGGTGTCGCCCGCCGCGATCCAGTCGTGGATGCGTGCGATGGCGTTGGTATAGGTGGCGTGATCAACGCTGGCAGCACAGTCGAACAGACCGGCGGCCCCGGCCGCTTCAGGCCAAGCTCCGAACAGCGTGTCGACCTCTGCGGGCGACAGCACCTGCATCGTACGGAACAGCAGCACGCGCAGGCGGCCATCGTGGCCGGGCAAGGACGAAGAGATTTCAGTGGAAGCCGGCAGACCGACCAGCGGCTCGCCAAACTCGTACGGCGCAACGATCAGGGCATGCAAGCCTTGGCGCCAGGCGGCACGAAGGTCATCGTCCAGCCCATCCAGGATGCCCGCCGGCCGGAAGAACTCGCCGGCATAACCGGTGTACCAGCGCGAGCACGGCGCGCCGCCCGAGGTGGCATCGTCCAGCAGCGCGAACGGCGCGCCGGCTTCTGGCAACTGCATGACGACGTCCTCGGTTATCAATAATCTGACGCTTTCGGAAGCTCTGAAAAGCGTAGCGAGCGCCCCGAGGTTGGTTCAAGAAGCGCAGCCGTACATGGGTACGGCGAGCATCGCAGGACCAAGATCGGGGCGCGCAGTAGCTTTGCAGAGTTTACGAGGAGAAGAAGTTCTTCACCTTGTCCATCCACGACTGCTCCTGCGGGCTGTGCCGCGAGCCGCCTTCGTGCACGGACTTGTCGAACTGGCGCAGCAGGTCTTTCTGGTGCTCCGTCAGCTTGACCGGCGTCTCGATGTTGATATGCACATAGAGATCACCGGCGTAGCCCGAACGCACGCCCTTGATGCCCTTGCCGCGCAGGCGGAACGTCTTGCCGGCCTGCGTGCCCTCCGGCACCGTGAACGATGCACGGCCGCCCAACGTCGGCACTTCGATGTCACCACCGATGGCCGCCGTCGCAAACGAGATCGGCATCTGGCAGTGCAGGTCGTCGCCGTCGCGCTCGAACACCGGGTGCGGCTTGATGTGGATTTCCACATAGAGGTCGCCGGGCGGGCCGCCATTGATGCCCGGCTCGCCGTTGCCCGACGAGCGGATGCGCATGCCTTCGTCGATACCGGCCGGAATCTTCACTTCCAGCGTCTTTTGCGTCTTCAGCTTGCCCTGGCCGTGGCACTTGCTGCACGGCTTCGGGATGTACTTGCCGCTGCCGTGACACTTCGGGCAGGTCTGCTGCATCGTGAAGAAGCCCTGCGACACACGCACCTGGCCGACGCCATGGCAGGTCGGGCAGGTCTCCACGCTCGAGCCGGGCTCGGCGCCGTTGCCGTGGCAGTGGTCGCACTCGTCCCAATGCGGCACGCGGATCTGCGTGTCATAGCCGTGCGCGGCCTGCTCGAGCGTGATCTCCATGCTGTAGCGCAGATCGGCACCGCGGTACATCTGCGGGCCGCCGCCGCGCCGGCCGCCCTGGGCCTGACCGAAGATGTCGCCAAAGATATCGCCGAAGGCCTCGGCAAAGCCGCCGAAGCCCTGCGCGCCTGCGCCGAAGCCGCCGGCCATGTTCGGGTCGACGCCCGCGTGGCCATACTGGTCGTAAGCGGCCTTCTTTTCGGGGTCGGAGAGCATCTCGTAGGCCTCTTTGGCCTCCTTGAACTTCTCTTCCGCTTCCTTGCTGTCCGGATTGCGGTCCGGGTGGTACTTCATCGCGAGCTTGCGATAAGCCTTCTTGATTTCGTCGTCGCTCGCGTTCTTGCCCACCCCGAGCACTTCGTAGTAATCACGTTTTGCCATGGTGGCTTAAAAAAATCGCCTGATTGCTGCTTGATCGAATAGCAAAAAAGCCGAGCGTGGCCCCAGGTGCGTCCCGCACAACCCGATGGCCACTGCCCGGCGTACCCTCACGTCCGCCAGGCGGACGATTCGGTTCACTGTTACTTCTTGTCGTTCACTTCCTTGAACTCGGCGTCGACGACGTTATCGTCGTGCGGCGCGCCTTGCGCCTGCTGGGCGCCGGCCGCCTGCTGCGCACCGCCGGCTTCGCCCTTGGCCTGCATGTCGGCGTAGACCTTCTCACCGAGCTTTTGCGACGCGGTCGCCAGCGCTTCGACCTTGGCATCGATCGCGGCCTTGTCGTTGCCCTTGACGGCTTCTTCAAGTTCCTTGATCGCGGCTTCGATCTTGTCTTTCTCGCCAGCTTCCAGCTTGTCGCCGTACTCACCCAGCGCCTTGCGGGTCGAATGCACCAGCGCTTCACCCTGGTTGCGCGAGTCGACCAGTTCGCGCGCCTTCTTGTCTTCTTCGGCGTTGGCTTCGGCGTCCTTCACCATGCGCTGGATCTCTTCTTCCGACAGACCCGAGTTCGCCTTGATGGTGATCTTGTTTTCCTTGCCGGTCGCCTTGTCCTTGGCCGACACGTGCAGGATGCCGTTGGCGTCGATATCGAACGTCACCTCGATCTGCGGCGTGCCGCGCGGTGCCGGCGGGATGCCTTCGAGGTTGAACTCGCCCAGCAGCTTGTTGCCGGACGCCATCTCGCGCTCGCCCTGGTAGACCTTGATCGTGACGGCCGGCTGGTTGTCGTCGGCGGTCGAGAAGGTCTGCGAGAACTTCGTCGGGATGGTCGTGTTCTTGCCGATCATCTTGGTCATCACGCCACCCAGCGTTTCGATGCCCAGCGACAGCGGCGTCACGTCCAGCAGCAGCACGTCCTTGCGGTCGCCGCCCAGCACCTGGCCCTGGATTGCCGCGCCCACGGCAACCGCTTCATCCGGGTTCACGTCCTTGCGCGGGTCCTTGCCGAAGAACTCCTTGACCTTCTCCTGCACCTTCGGCATGCGCGTCATGCCGCCGACCAGGATCACGTCGTGGATGTCCGACACCTTCACGCCGGCATCCTTGATGGCGGTACGGCACGGCTCGATGGTGCGGGCGATCAGGTCTTCGACCAGCGCTTCGAGCTTGGCGCGCGTGATCTTCAGGTTCAAGTGCTTCGGACCGGAGGCATCGGCCGTGATGTACGGCAGGTTGATCTCGGTCTGCTGCGAGCTCGACAGCTCGATCTTGGCCTTTTCGGCAGCTTCCTTCAGGCGCTGCAGCGCGAGCACGTCCTTCGACAGGTCGACGCCCTGCTCCTTCTTGAACTCGCCGATGATGTAATCGATGATGCGCTGGTCGAAGTCTTCACCGCCCAGGAACGTATCGCCGTTGGTCGACAGCACTTCGAACTGCTTCTCGCCGTCCACGTCGGCAATCTCGATGATCGAGATGTCGAACGTACCGCCGCCGAGGTCATACACGGCGATCTTGCGGTCGCCCTTCTCGTTCTTGTCCAGGCCGAATGCCAGCGCAGCCGCGGTCGGCTCGTTGATGATGCGCTTGACGTCCAGGCCAGCGATGCGGCCGGCGTCCTTGGTCGCCTGGCGCTGCGAATCGTTGAAGTACGCCGGCACCGTGATCACGGCCTCGGTCACTTCCTCGCCCAGGTAGTCCTCGGCGGTCTTCTTCATCTTGCGCAGCACTTCGGCCGAGATTTGCGGCGGAGCCAGCTTCTGGCCGCGCACTTCCACCCAGGCGTCGCCGTTGTCGGCCTTGGTGATGGCGTACGGCATGAGCCCGATGTCTTTCTGGACTTCCTTCTCTTCGAACTTGCGGCCGATCAGGCGCTTGACGGCGTACAGGGTGTTCTTCGGGTTGGTGACGGCCTGGCGCTTGGCCGGAGCGCCGACCAGAATCTCGCCGTCTTCCATGTACGCGATGATCGACGGGGTAGTGCGTGCGCCTTCCGCGTTCTCGATCACCTTGGGCGTGTTGCCCTCCATGATGGCCACGCAGCTGTTGGTGGTACCCAGGTCGATACCGATGATTTTGCCCATGTTGTTACTCCTCGAATCTGGTGTCAGGACTGCACTGAATACAAACTTGGGTCGGATGTGGGAGTGCCGCCCGGCTTTTCAAGGCCGATTTTTGAAAAGTTGAGCATTCTGGCCGGTTTTTTTCGAGAAAGCACCCGAAAACGTGCGCTGCCTGGCAAAAACGCGCGTTTGGACCCTCCGCAGCGCCAGCGCCGGCGCGCCAGGCGGGGATGGTACCCTTGCGCCCATTGCCATCCGCCATCGGAATCCTCCGCTGGCCCCCGCGCCCATGCCTGTGCCCCGCTTTCGATCGTTCCTTGGCGCCAGTCTGCTCGCCGCATGCGCCGTGCCCCCCGCCAACGCCGCCGTCGCCCTGCTTCAGCCCTCGCGGCGCGTCGATGCCAACCAGCCGTTCACGCTCACGCTCGTCATTTCCGGCGATGCCAACCAGCGCAGTTATGCCGTTCCAGCCACATTGCGCGTCACCGCTTCGGCGGACCTGCAAGGCCTCGTTGAAGTGACGCTCAACCGGCACAGTGGCGGCGCCGAGACGCTGCACCTGCGGCCGGGCCAGGTCCGCACCGTTGCCTACTCGGGGACGCTGCCGGAGGTGTTGCGCGGCACGGTCCGCCTCGATGCGCCCGACCTCGACGCGGCGCCCGTGCTCGTCACGCTCGTGCGCGGGGCGGACGCACCGCAGATCGCCGCGGAGGGCGCACCGGCGGGTGCTGTCCGCAATGCCGCCGCGGCGGCGACGCGCCCGGGCGGCGCGCTGGGCACCAATCCGAGCGCCCCGGCCACCGATCCGAACGCCACACCGGCCGCTCCGGTGGCAGTGGCCGGCATCGGAGAGACGCCTCGGCCGCAGGAAGAAACGTCACGCCTGACCTTTCACGAGCCGATGTTCGCGGCGGTCGGTGCGCACGAAGGGCTGAACGTCAAATTCCAGCTGAGCTTCAAGTTCCGCCTCCTCGAGCCGGAGAACCCGGCCTCGACGGGGCTGCTCGACAATCTTTACTTCGGCTATACGCAGTTCTCGCTGTGGGACCTCGGCAAGGAGTCGGCCCCGTTCCGCGATACCAACTACCGGCCCAGCCTCTTTTACTACCGGCCGGATACCGGCATTCGCGGCGGCGCCCTCACGCGGCTGTCCTTCGCGGGCGGCATCGAACACGAATCGAACGGCCGCGACGGCGACGCCTCACGCGCCATCAACACCGTATTCGTGCGTCCGACCTTCCACTTCGGCGACCTGACCGACTACCACTGGAAGTTCGAACCGAAGCTGTATGCCTACCTCACGCGCACCGGCAACACGGACATCGCGCATTACCGCGGTTTTGGCGATTTCCGCGTGTCGTACGGCGCGCCAAACGGCTGGGAACTGGCCGCCACGCTGCGCAAGGGCACGCGCAAGGGCTATGGCAGCGTCGATGCGCAGTTCAGCTACCCCATGAGCCGCATCTTCAGCGGCACGGCCGGCTACCTGTTCATCCAGTACTTCACCGGCTACGGCGAGAGCCTGCTCGATTACAACCACAAGCTCGGATCTCAGCTGCGCATCGGCTACAGCCTCTCGCGCTGACCGCGCGGCAGGCGGCTCACAGCGTGTGCTGACCGCTTGCCTCGGGCTGGAAGACGACCGCCTTGACGGTCAGCGTGCGCTGGGCGCCGTTGGGCGCCGTGTACTTGACCGACTTGCCCGCCCGCGCCCCCAGCAGCGCCGCGCCCATCGGCGAAAGCACCGACAGTTTGGCCGACGCCACGTTCGCCTCTTCCGGGTAGACGAGCGTCCACTCCTGCTCGACGCCGGCGTCATCGACGACGCGCACGGCCGAATTCATCGTCACCACGTCGGCGGGGATCTTGTCGCTCGGCACGACATTGGCGCGGGTGATGAGGTCATCCACCAGATCGGCCAGCGACGAATGGCTGCCGGCGCGTCCGGCGGCCTTTTCGAGGCGGGTAAGGTCGAGTTCGGTCAAGTAGATGGCGGCAGTTCGTGACATGGCGATCTCCTGCGGGTCAAGGGTCAACGTTAGGCAGAGCCGCTGCCGACGGGCTTTCCGGGACCGTGCAGCGGCATAGAGGCCGGCGGGCATCGCGCCCGCCGGCGGGGATTCGACTCAGAACAACGGTGGGGTGGCCCGGCGGCAACGTGCCGCAAGGGCACTATGACGACCGCCGGGCGGCGGCAAGGGCCGCGGTCATCGCCTGGGCGGCGCGCGGCAGGGTAAGCTGCACGCGCTTGGGGCGTGCGGCACGGGAAGACGAAGCAACGAGGAAGGCCGCAGCCATCGGCATAGGCATCGGCGTGATCATGGTCGACACGCTGCCTCAGGCGATCGGCTTGCCTGCCAGCTTGTTGCGCGCATTGGCAACGGCAGCGGCAAACTGCGCGTGGCCGTGCCAGCCGGTCGCCCGGCCAAGCTTCTTGCCACGGTGGAAGAACATGAATACCGGAATGCCATGCAGGCCGAAGCGCTGGCCCAGTTCCGGATGCGCATAGACGTCGGCGTGCAGCCAGCGCAATCCGAGTTCGCGCACGGCTGCAGGCTGGGCGAGCATGGCCTTCTTGGCCATCTCGCAGTTGAAGCAGTCCACGCCCCAGAAGAACACGCACACGAGGTCGTCGCCCGCCGCCGCGATGGCCGCATCGATGGTCTCGCCATTCACTTCGCGCATGCCGAACGCCGCGAACGCGGTCGTATCGACCGGCGTAGCGGCGCGGGTGCCATGCGAAGTGGACGTGTTCTGGATCATGCGGCGCCTGGCCTTACTTGGGCGCAGCCACCGTCACGAGGGCCGGACGCAGCACGCGGTCAGCCAGCGTGTAGCCGCGCTGCAGCACTGTCACGACGGTGTTGGGCTCCTGCTCGGCCGGCACCATCGAGATGGCCTGGTGACGATGCGGGTCGAACTTTTCGCCCACGGGGTTCAGTTCCGTCACGCGCCCTTTCTCGAACGCCGCATAGAGTTGCTTGAGCGTGAGCTCGACGCCTTCGCGCAGCTTGGCCGCGTCGCCCGACGTGTCGGCCAGTGCAGCCTGCAGGCTGTCCATCACAGGCAGCAGGTACTCGGCAAAACCTTCGATGGCGAACTTGTGCGCCTTGGCCACGTCTTCCTGCGCGCGGCGGCGGATGTTCTCGCCCTCCGCGGTGGCGCGAGCCCAGTTTTCGTAGTTCTGGCGCGCTTTCTCTTCAGCGGCTTCCAGCTGACGGCGCAGTTCGGCGACATCCACGTCCGCCACGGCTTCGGCCACCGCGGCTTCATCACCGGCGACGGCTTGGGCCTCGGCGCTCGCGCGCTCTGCCTGGCTCGAATAGGCGTTGGCGGCCTGGCTGGCCGGGTCGGTCGGCTGGGCTTGCGTGTCCGGTTGCGATGGGGTTTCCGAAGTGTGTTTCATAGCGCTGGATAGAGGGACCGACGCACGGCACGTGCCGCGACAGGATCCACTGGATTTTTACGAACAATTTCTCCCCGATATGGGGCATTTGAGGCGCCTTTCAAGGGCGCAGGATGCCCGGCATCTGTGCGCCGTGCATCACGAAATACCGCGTTACAACTTTCATCCGCCTGCAACGGCACGGCAATTGCGGCACCACAATCGGCTGCCTATGATGCAAGAAAAAACTGGGGGGCGCGAGCTTCTACGAGGGTTCGTACCATGCATAACAAACTGCCTGTCCTGACCGTGCTCCTGCTGTTGACCCTGACCGCAGCCACGACGTTCATCTGCCTGTCTGGCGCCGTAACGCCGCGCTATACGGAATACGGCAGCGGCAAGGCGTTCTTCAAGCACTACATCGTCAAGCCGCCGCAGATGCAGCAGTTGCCGCGCGCCCTGAGCCTGTCAAGTTAGCACACACTCGCGCCGCATGCGTTATTGCCCGCCGAGCTTGTCGATGCGGCGCCGGTCCCGCTTGGTCGGGCGGCCGGCGATCTGCGTGGCCGGCTCACGATACAGCCGGCGCCTGTCGGCATCGGCTTCACGTTTGAGGCGGCTCGCGTCGGTCTCGGCGTAGAGCGTTTGCGCAACGGACGCGGGGCCGCGCACTTCGGCCAGCGCCAGCACCTGCACTTCCCACTGCTGTTCATGCGCGTGCACCCGCACGTGGTCGCCAATCTTGACGTCCCTGGACGGGCGGACCGGCTGGTCATTGATGTGCACGCGGCCGCGCTCCACGGCGTCGGTGGCCTGCGAGCGCGTCTTGAAGAAACGCGCCGCCCAGAGCCACTTGTCGATGCGCACGCGGTCTGCGGCGTCGGTGCTCACCTTCATGCCGCGGCTCCCTTGCTCTGGGCGCGCGTGCGGCTCGCTTCCAACACATGCGGATGTGTCAGCTTGAGCGGCCAGCCCTGCAGATGCGCCAGCGCAATGTCGGCCATGCCGGCAATCCACGCCTCGTTGTCGTTGAGGCACGGGATGTAATGGAATTCCTTGCCACCCGCGACACGGAAGGTCGACTGCCCTTCCATGGCGATCTCCTCCAGCGTTTCGAGGCAGTCTGCAGGAAAGCCTGGGCAGAACACATCGACGCGATGGGTGCCGACGCGGCCAAGCTCTTCGAGCGTGGGCGCGGTATACGGCTGCAGCCACTCGGCGCGGCCAAAGCGCGACTGGAACGTCACGAGGTACTGCCCCGGCTGCAGGCCCAGCGCTTCGCCCAGCAAACGGCCGGTCTTCAGGCACTCGCAGTGATACGGATCGCCCAGTTCCAGGGTCCGTCGCGGCACACCATGGAACGACAGCAGCAGCTTGTCGCCGCGGGCAAAATCCGGTGCGCCGTGCTGGGCCCAGTACGCGCCCACCTGCTGGTGCAGCGCGTTGATGTAGGCCGGGTCATCATGGAAATGCTTCACGAGCCGCAGTTCAGGCTGATTGCGCATCTGGCCCAGCACGCGAAACACCTCGTCGAACGCCGTGGCCGTGGTGGTGCCGGAATACTGCGGGTACATCGGCAGCACCAGGATGCGCTCCACGCCCTGCTTGCGCAGCGCCTGCATGACGGATGGAATCGACGGATTGCCATAGCGCATCGCACAGGCGACCACCACATCGTGGCCCTGCGCGTTCAGCAGCTGCTGCAGCGCATGCGCCTGGCGCTCGCTGTAGACGAGCAGCGGCGAGCCCGTCATGTTGGCCTCGCGCAGCCAGATGCTTTCGTATTTGTGCGCCGACGTGCGCGAACGCAGCGGCACGATCAGTCCGTTGAGGATGAACCACCACACCGCGCGCGGAATTTCCACAACGCGGGGGTCGGACAGGAACTGACGCAGATAGCGGCCGACCTCGCGCGGCGAAGTGCCGTCAGGCGTGCCGAGATTGACGAGCAGGATCGCCGTGCGATCGGGCTGGCCGTGCTGGAACAGGGGTTCGGGCAAGAAGGGCATTGGGCGCGGTTCGCGGTAGACCGGTCGATTATACGAGCCGGTCCGCCGCGTCTGGCTTACGCCACTGCCACGCCATCCTTGACCACGCCCACGCTGGGGTTGAAGCCCATCGCATAGGCGAGGTCGGCGGGGCGGTCGATGCGCCAGAGTGCGAAATCGGCGGCGTAACCGGGGGCCAGCACGCCGCACGTGCCGGACAGCCCGAGGGCGGCGGCGGCATGGCGCGTGGCGCCCGTCAATGCCTCAAGCGGCGTCAGGCGGAACAGCGTGCAGGCCATGTTCATTGCGAGCAACAGCGACGTGAGCGGCGACGTGCCGGGATTGCAGTCGGTGGACACGGCCAAGGGCACGCCTGCCTCGCGCAGGGCGGTCACGGGCGGCAGACGCGTTTCGCGCAGGCAGTAGAACGCACCGGGCAGCAGCACCGCCACGGTACCGGCCCGCGCCATGGCGGCGATGCCCTCGGCGGTCAGGCATTCGAGGTGGTCCGCAGAGAGGCCGCCGTAGCGCGCCACGAGCGCGGCACCGCCCTGGTCGGAAAGCTGCTCCGCATGCAGCTTGACCGGCAGACCGAGGCGCTGGGCCGCGTCGAACATGCGCGCCGTCTGCGCCGGTGAAAAGCCGATGGTTTCGCAGAACGCGTCGACCGCATCGACGAGGCCGTCGGCGGCGAGTGCGGGCAGCACGTCGGCGCAGAGGTGGTCGATGTAGTCGTCGGCGCGACCGGCAAATTCGGGCGGCACGGCGTGTGCGCCGAGGAACGTCGTGCGTACGCGCACCGGCAAGGTCTGGCCGAAGCGGCGCGCGACACGCAGCATGCGGCGCTCGGTTTCCAGATCGAGGCCGTAGCCGGATTTGATCTCGACGGTGGTAACGCCTTCGGCGCGCAGGGCATTCAGGCGCGGCAGGCTGGCCTCGGCCAATGCCTCTTCGCTGGCCGCACGCGTGGCCCGCACCGTGGAAACGATGCCGCCGCCCCCGCGCGCGATCTCCTCATACGGCACGCCGTTCAGGCGCGCTTCGAATTCATTGCTGCGGTTGCCGGCGTAGACGAGGTGCGTGTGGCAATCGATCAGCCCCGGCGTCAGCCACGCGCCGCCGCCGTCGTGCTCGCGTGTGGCGCGGGCATTCGGCGGCAGATCGGCGCGAGCACCGAGCCACGCGATGCGGCCATCCTTCACGGCGATGGCGCCATCGCGGATTTCGCCGTAACCGTCGGCATGGGCTGCCAGCGTGGCGAGGTGGACGTTGGTCCAAAGCGCATCCCAGTGCATGTCAGTCACGCGCCGCTCCTTGCAGGCCAATGCCGTCGGCCACCCGCGCGACGAGGCGCGCCGCCACGCGTGCGGTGTGGTTGTCGATGTCGAGCGATGGGTTCAGTTCCGCCACATCGGCCAGGCGCAGCTTGCCGGAACTGATGACGCGGTCAACGATGGGCTCAATCACGTCCATCGACACGCCGCGTGCCGACGGTGCGCTCACGCCCGGCGCGATGCTGGCCGGCAAGACATCCAGGCACATCGTCAGGTAGACATGATCGACCTGGCTCAGGAACAGCTCGACGACCTGCAGCACGTGGCCGAGCTGGAGGATGTCCATCTCGTCGTCATGCATCCAGCGCACACCGAGCTGGCGGGCGCGGGCAAACAGTGCTTCGGTGTTCGCGTACGTGCTCACACCGAGGCACGCGTAATGGAATGGCCAGCCGCGTCTTGCGCAGTCTTCTGCGATCTGGCGGAACGGTGTGCCGGAGCTGCCGCGCTCGCCGGCGCGCAAATCGAAATGCGCGTCAAGATTCAGGATGCCGATGCGCGGCGGCGGTTCCGATTGGCCAGCCAGATGCCGCGCCAGGCCGTTGAACGACGCCCATGCAATCTCATGTCCGCCGCCCAGCGCGATCGGGAACGCACCGCGGTCGAGCAGGTCGTGCAGCACGCCCGACAGTTCCTCCTGCGCGGCTTCCAGCGCATCGCCCTGGCACGTCACGTCGCCCGCATCGACGACTACCCTGCCCGCCCGCGCAGGCAGGTTGGCCAGCATCTTGCGGATGGCGTTCGGGCCTGCCTGCGCACCGGTGCGCCCATGGTTGCGCGCGACACCCGCGTCGCAGGCGAAACCCGCCAGCGCAACGGTATTGGCCAGCGGCGTCGATGCATCGATGCGGCGCACCGTCTGGTGCCAACGCAAGCCGAGCGGGCCTTCCTCCGCATCGACACGGCCTTGCCAGACGGTAGGTTCGGCTTGGACGAGCATGGTCAGGCGAGCGAAAGATCGGCGAGGTGGTCGCGGCACGAATCGCCCAGGTCGCCATCGAGCACGAGGCGGCGGGCGGCTTCGATGTCGGGGGCGAACAGGCGATCTTCACCGTAGTACGCCACACGCGCGCGGATGCAGCCATGCGCACGCTGCAGCGTGGCGGACGTCGCCAGTGGCTTGTGGAAATCGATGCCCTGTGCCGCCGCCAGTGCTTCGATGCCGACGATGGTGGCGGTGTTCTCGGCCATGTCCTGCAGACGGCGGCCCGCGAAGGTCGCCATGCTGACGTGGTCTTCCTGGTTGGCCGAAGTCGGCAGGCTGTCGACGCTGGCCGGGTGGGCGAACGTCTTGTTTTCCGAAGCCAGCGCCGCAGCCGTGACGTGCGCGATCATGAAGCCCGAGTTCAGGCCCGGCTGCTCGACCAGAAACGGCGGCAGGCCAGACAGCGTGGAGTCGATCAGCAGCGCGATGCGGCGCTCCGACAGCGCACCGATCTCGGCGATCGCCATGGCGAGCATGTCGGCCGCAAACGCCACCGGTTCGGCATGGAAGTTGCCGCCCGAGATCACCTCACCGGCGTCGGCGTAGACCAGCGGGTTGTCGGTGACTGCGTTGGCTTCGGTGAGCAGCGTGGCGCCGGCCTGGCGGATCAGGTCGAAGCACGCGCCCATGACTTGCGGCTGGCAGCGCAGGCTGTACGGGTCCTGCACGCGCTTGTCGCCCACGAGGTGCGACTGGCGGATGGCGCTGCCGGCCAGCAGGTTGCGGTACACGGCGGCGGTGGCAATCTGCCCCTGCTGTCCGCGCACGGTGTGCACGCGTGGGTCGAACGGCGCGTCGCTGCCCTTGGCGGCGTCCACCGACAGGGCACCGGCCACGGTGGCAGCCTTCAGCAGGCGCTCGGCCAGGAACAGGCCGTTCAAGGCGAGCGCGGTCGACACCTGCGTGCCGTTGATGAGTGCCAGGCCTTCCTTGGCGGCCAGCGCGATGGGCTCGATGCCAGCGGCGGCCAGGGCTTCCCGCGCCGGCGTGCGCACACCGTTTACGCGCACATGGCCCTCGCCCAGCAGGGCCAGCGTCATGTGCGCCAGCGGCGCCAGATCGCCCGAAGCGCCGACCGAACCCTTGGACGGGATGCACGGCACGATGCCGGCGTTCAGCAGTGCCAGCAGCGTGTCGATCACGACACGGCGCACGCCGGAGTAGCCCCGCGCGAGGCTCGCCGCCTTCATCAGCAGCACGAGGCGCGCAACGTTGTCGCTCAGGTCTTCGCCCGTGCCGACGGCGTGTGAGAGGATCAGGTTGCGTTGCAGGCGCTCCAGCTCGTGCGTGGGGATCTGTGTCCTGGCCAGCAGGCCGAACCCGGTGTTGATGCCGTAGGCCGGGTCGCCCTTGGCGACGATGGCCTGCACCGTGGCGGCCGATGCCTCAATGGCCGCTGCGCAATCGCCCGACAGCACGACGGGCGTGGGCGCGAGCCACACGCGGCGCAGGTCATCGAACGTCATCGCGCCGGGTTGCAGCGTGAGGATGGGGGGCGTGGTCATGGTGTTCATGGAAATCTGCGTACGTCTGTGTCTTTAACTTAGCCGATCATCGGGAGGTTCAAACCGTTGCGCTTGGCGCAGGCGATGGCGGTTTCGTAACCGGCATCGGCATGGCGCATGACGCCCGAGCCCGAATCGTTGACGAGCACACGGCCCAGGCGCTTGGCCGCCGCGTCGGTGCCGTCGGCGACGATCACCACGCCCGAGTGCTGCGAATAGCCCATGCCGACACCGCCGCCATGGTGCAGCGACACCCACGTCGCGCCGCCCGCCGTGTTGAGCAGCGCGTTGAGCAGCGGCCAGTCCGACACGGCGTCGGTGCCGTCGCGCATCGCTTCGGTTTCGCGGTTGGGGCTGGCGACCGAGCCCGTGTCGAGGTGGTCGCGGCCGATCACGATCGGCGCCTTCAGCTCGCCATTCTTGACCATCTCGTTGAAAGCCAGACCGGCCAGGTGACGCTCGCCCAGGCCCAGCCAGCAGATGCGCGCGGGCAGGCCCTGGAAGGCGATGCGATCACGCGCCATGTCGAGCCAGCGATGCACGTGCGTGTTGTGCGGGAAGAGTTCCTTGATCTTGGCGTCGGTCTTGTAGATGTCTTCCGGATCGCCCGACAGCGCCACCCAGCGGAACGGGCCCTTGCCCTCGCAGAACAGCGGACGGATGTAGGCCGGCACGAAGCCCGGGAAGTCGAAGGCGTTCTTCACGCCCTGGTCGAACGCGACCTGGCGGATGTTGTTGCCGTAGTCGACCGTCGGGATGCCCATGGCCTGGAAATCCAGCATGGCCTGCACGTGCACGGCGCAGGACTTGGCGGCCTCGTCGGTCAGGCGGGCGTGCTGCGACGGGTCACGTTGCGCAGCACGCCATTGCTCGACCGTCCAGCCAATCGGCAGATAGCCGTTGACCAGATCATGCGCCGAGGTCTGGTCGGTCACCAGATCCGGCTTCAGGCCACCGGCGCGGGCACGCTTGACCAGCTCCGGCAGGATTTCCGCCGCATTGCCGAGCAGGCCGATGGACACGGCCTCGCCGCGCTCGCAATGGTGGCGAATCAGGTTGAATGCGTCGTCGATGTCCTTGGCTTGCTTGTCGAGGTAGCGCGTACGCAGGCGGAAATCGATGCTCGATTGCTGGCACTCGATGTTCAGCGACACGGCGCCGGCCAGCGTGGCGGCCAGCGGCTGGGCGCCGCCCATG
This sequence comes from Ralstonia sp. RL, assembly GCF_001683835.1. Classification (NCBI taxonomy): domain Bacteria; kingdom Pseudomonadati; phylum Pseudomonadota; class Betaproteobacteria; order Burkholderiales; family Burkholderiaceae; genus Ralstonia; species Ralstonia sp. RL. The sequence goes on from NZ_LWRX01000167.1 coordinate 59,933, forward strand.
CCGCCCAGGCCGGCGGTCAGGATCCACTTGCCGGCCAGCTTGCCGTCGTAATGTTGGCGGCCGGCTTCGGCAAACGTCTCGTACGTGCCTTGCACGATGCCCTGGCTGCCGATGTAGATCCAACTGCCGGCAGTCATCTGGCCGTACATGAACAGGCCCTTGCGATCCAGCTCGTTGAAGTGTTCCCAGTTCGCCCACTTGGGCACGAGGTTGGAGTTGGCGATCAAGACACGCGGCGCATCGGGGTGGGTCTTGAACACGCCCACCGGCTTGCCCGATTGCACGAGCAGCGATTCGTCGTCGTTCAGCTCGCGCAGCGTTTCCAGGATCTTGTCGAAGCAGGCCCAGTCGCGCGCGGCGCGGCCGATGCCGCCATACACGACGAGGTGCTTGGGGTTCTCGGCCACATCCGGGTCGAGGTTGTTCTGCAGCATCCGGTAAGCCGCTTCGGTCAGCCAGCTCTTGCAGTGCAGCTCGGTGCCGCGCGGGGCGCGGATCTCCCGCGAAGCGTCGTAGCGCGGGTCGTTGGTCAGGTGGACAGCGTCGATGGGGGCGTTCATGTGAGGTCTCCTGCAAACTCCAAAGGCATGCCGCACATCCTATGTTGTATATACAAATAAAGCAAGAGAACTTTACAACCTGGTGGCAAACCCCGATCATGGCTGCCATGCCTCCATCACATCGGTCCGCCATGCCGCGCCCCAAGGTCGCCCCCATGTCACAAGACGCACCCGCCAGCACCCCTGCCTTCCAGCGCATCAAGGAAGACATCCTGTTCCGCATTCGCAGCGGGGAATGGAAAGAGGGCGAGATGATTCCCGCTGAAGTCGCGCTCGCGCAGACGTTTGGCGTCTCGCGCATGACGGTCAACCGCGCGCTGCGCGAGCTGACCGCCGAGCAGATCCTCACGCGCGTGCAGGGGCTCGGGACGTTCGTCGCGCAGCAGAAGTACCAGGCGACGCTGGTGGCGATCCGCAACATCGCCGAGGAAATTGCCGCGCGCGGCCACCGGCACCGCGCCGAGCTGCATCAGCTCGAACGTGCGCGCGCCAATGAAGCGATGGCCGCGGCGTTCGGCGTGTCCACCGGGACGCTGCTGTTCCATTCCCTGATCGTGCACTTTGAAAACGACGTGCCGATCCAGGCGGAAGACCGCTGGGTGAATGCCGCGCTGGCGCCCGAGTACATGGAGCAGGATTTCACGCAGACCACGCCCAACGCCTACCTGATGCGGGCCGCACCGCTGCAGGGCGTGGAATACGGCATCGAGGCGCGCCTGCCCCCGCGCGAGATCGCCGAGATGCTCCACATGGACGCGCGCGAGCCGTGCCTGATGCTGCGGCGCAAGACGCTTTCCCAGGGCCAGGTCGCCTCGGTGGCGACCATGTGGCACCCGGGCGGGCGGTATCAGTTCACGGGGAGTTTCTGAGGCCTGGGCGGCCTAGGTGCGGCCCTTCCAGGGCACCACGCGTGCTTCGATGGCGCGCATGGCAAGGTCGAACGCCCACGCAATCGCACCGATGAGGACGATGCCCATCACCACGAGGTCGGTGCGCAGAAAGCTCGACGCGTTGAGCACCATCTGCCCGAGGCCCACCGTGGCGGCTACCATCTCGGCGGCCACCAGCGTGGTCCAGCCGAACCCGATGGCGATGCGCAAGCCGGTCAGGATCTCGGGCAGCGCCGCCGGCAGGATCACGTGGCGCACCACTTGCGTGAAGCTTGCGCCGAGCGCATATGCGGCGTTGATCTGCTCAAGCGTGGCGCTGCGTACGCCGGCACGCGCGGCCATGGCAATCGGTGCGAAGCAGGCAAGATAGATGACGACAATCTTCGCCCGCTCATCAATGCCCAGCCAGATGACCACGAGCGGCAGGTATGCCAGCGGCGGCAGCGGGCGATAAAACTCGATGGGCGGATCCAGTAAGCCGCGCGCGGTGCGGGAAACGCCCATCGCGAGGCCGATCGGTATGGCCGTCACGGCAGCCAGCGCAAACGCGCCGAAGACGCGCAGCGCGCTCCAGCCCAGATGCGACGCCAGCGGCTGGCCGCCTTGAATATCGCCATGCCAGGCATCGATGAACGCGCGCCCGACGGCCTGCGGTGAAGGCAGGAACAACGGCGGCACCCAATGGAAGGTGGTTGCCGCCCACCAAAGCACGACCAACGCCGTCACCGACAACACACTGAGCCGCAATGCGCTGCCCTCGCCCGGCAGACGATAGCCGCGCAGCCTGTGCGCCGGCCTGCTCGAAGGCGGCGCTGCAACCACGGAGGCACGCTCCAGCACGGGAGTTTCGAGCGCGCTCATGCGAGCAGCTCCTCGGGGGCATGGTGGATCAGCGCCAATACACGCTCGCGCCAGGCAATGAATTCCGGCGACGATTTCGCCGCGCGGGCGTCGCCGCCTCCCAGCGCCTGTCGAGAGAACGGCAGATCGAATGTCTGCACGATGCGGCCCGGCGATGGCGACATCACGATCAGGCGCGTCGCCAGGAACAGCGCCTCCTCCACGTCGTGCGTGATGAAGAAAACGGTCGTGCCGGTGCGCTGCCAGACATCGAGCACCAGCGTCTGCATGGTCTCGCGCGTCAACGCGTCGAGCGCGCCCATCGGTTCGTCCATCAGCAGAACGCGGGGCTCCGTCGCCAGCGCGCGGGCGATGCCGACACGCTGCTGCATGCCGCCGGACAAGGCATACACCGGCGACGCGGCATGCGCTTCCAACCCGACCAGCCGCAGCAGCTGCAGCGCCCGCGCATGCCGCGTCCTGCGATCGACACCGCGCAGCTTCAGGCCGAGGGCCACGTTGTCGCGCACGTTCAGCCACGGCATCAGGCCGTAGCGTTGGAAGACCACGCCGCGCTCGGCCCCCGGTCCATCGACCTCGCGCCCGTCGAGCAGAATCTGCCCGGCCGTGGGCGCAACGAAGCCGGCCAGGCAGTTCAGCAGCGTCGTCTTCCCGCATCCCGACGCGCCGAGCGCGACGACGAATTCGCCAGCCTGGATCGACAGGTCCACGCCGCCGAGCGCCTGCGTCGTGCGGCCTTGCGCATCGGAGTAGTCGACACGCAGGCCGCGTACTTCAATGCGGCTCATCGCGCTGCCGTCGCCACGGCCTTCGCCCCACCGGCGACGCGCTGCACGAAACGCGCATCGACAACCGGGCCGTAATCCGGCAGCACGGCCTGGATCGTGCCCTGCGTCTTCAGGAACTGCGCGGTGGCCAACAGCGATTGCGCCGCGCCCGATTGCGCGCCGCCGCCCAGCCACCGGTTAGACGCCTGTTCCGCCGCATCCGGGAACGCATACAGCGCCAGGCTTGCCGGCACGTCAGCGGCCGTCGCGCCAGAAGTCTTGGCCACTGCCGCCACTTGTGGCGAAGTGGCCGTCCACGCTGCCTTGTTGTCACGATAGGCCGCATCGGCCTTGGCCAGCACCTCGACGAACTTGGCGAGGAAGTCGGCATGGTCGCGCGCGAACTTGCGGTCGGCCACGAAGCCGTCGAAGGTGGACTTGCCGGTGGCGGCGGCGATCCTGCCGGAGGTGGTCAGCACCGTGCCGGTCTTCTTTACCTTGGCGAGCACCGGATCCCAGATGAACGCGGCATCGACGTCGCCCCGATCCCACGCGGCCGACAACTCCTGCGGCCGCAGGTTGACGACCTTCACATCGCGCGGGTCCAGGCCGGCCTGCTGCAGCGCCACCAGGGCGTGGAAATGCGACGTCGACACATACGGCACGCCCAGCGTCTTGCCCTTCAGGTCGGCCACGCGCGAGACGCCGCTGCCGTTGCGCGCGACCAGCGCCTCGGCGTCGTTGATGTTGTCGAGAATCCAGAACAGCGACAGGCCAACGCCCTGCGACACGCCGGCTGCAATCGGGCTCGATCCCGCCTCGCCAATCTGCACCGAGCCCGCCGCAATGGCGCGCACGACATCCGCGCCGCTGGCGAGCTGGCGGTAGGTCACCTTGTAGCCGGTGGCGCGCTCCACTTCGCCGGTGGCCTGGGCGTAGCGCCACGGCAGCACCATGTCCTGATACGCGATGACGACCTCGCGCTCGGCCGCACGCGCCGGGGCGGCGCCGAGCAAGGTCAACGAAACGGCCGCGGACAGCGCCGCGGCAAGCCAACGGAAACGGGAAGAACCAGCCATGAAAGACTCCGGCAGAAGAGAACCGCGCACATGCGCCGGAGTCGATTGTGTGAGACGGCAGACCGCGCTGTCGTCGAAGAAAATCGGCTGAGCTTATGCCTCTGGCTAAGAAGCCGCCTCAGGGCCGTTCCTGGCAGGCGTGCAGCCGCGGACGGTCCAGCCCTGCAGCACCTCCGAATCAATACTGGCTGAGCGTGCTGGACAGCAGCTTGGCCGTGATGTCCACGATCGGGATCACGCGCTCGTACGCCATGCGCATCGGCCCGATCACGCCCAGCGTGCCGACGATCTTGCCGTCCACCTCGTACGGCGCGGTGATGACGGCCATGTCTTCGTGCGGCACGAGGCTGCTCTCGCCGCCGATGAAGATCTGCACGCCTTCCGCGCGGCTGGACACATCCAGCAGCTGCAGCAGGCCGGTCTTCTGCTCGAACACGGCGAACAGGCGGCGCAGCTTGTCCATCGAAGACGACAGGTCTTCCACATCGAGCAGCTTGCGCTCGCCCGAGATGACCACCGGATCCTCTTCCGACACGGCGCTGCTGCCGGCTTCCACCGCCGCCTGCATCAGCGTGGTCATGTCGGCCTGCAGCGCGGACAGCTCGCCGCGCAGGCGTTCGCGCACGGCATCGAAGGTCATGCCGCCGTAATGCGCATTGATGTAGTTGGCCGCCTCCACGAGCTGCGACGGCGTGTACGGCGTCTCGGTATGGATGATGCGGTTCTGCACGTCGCCCTCGGGCGTGACGACGATCAGGAGGATGCGCGTCTCCGACAGGCGCAGGAATTCGATCTGCCGGAACGCATGCGTGCGGCGCGGCGTCATCACGATGCCGGCAAACTGCGAGAGGTTCGACAGGGTCTGCGCGGCCGCCGCAATCACCCGCTGTGACGATTCGGAGCCATGCGAGGCGAGCTGCGCACGCACCTGCTCGGCAATCGCGCCCGCCATCTGCTGTGCCATGCGGTCTTGCGAGCTGAGCACATCCAGCGGACTGGCCGTCAGCATGGTGTCGACGAAGAGCCGGTAGCCCCGCGGCGTGGGCACCCGCCCGGCCGAGGTGTGCGGGCTGGCGATGAAGCCCATTTCCTCCAGGTCGGCCATCACATTGCGGATGGTGGCCGGCGACAGATCAAGCCCCGAATACTTCGACAAGGTGCGCGAGCCGACAGGCTGGCCCTCGGCGATATACCGTTCGATCAGGGTCTTGAGAAGGATGGTGGCGCGCTTGTCCATGATTCTCCAATTTTACGCAAAATCGCCCCCAGACAACCGGTGACGTTGGCGTTTCCCGCCAAACTTCCTCAGACGTGGCGGGGGTCATATCGATATGGTGTAATGCGCGCATGTCGATTCCCCCGTCCGCCGTGGCCCCGCAAGCTCCCGCCGCCTCGCCCGCCTCCCCGTTCAAGACCGTCGCGCTGGTCGGCCGGTATTCGGCCGCCAACATCGCCGGGCCGCTCATGGAGCTGGCGTCATGCATTGCGGCGCGCGGGCATGACATCGTGTTCGAGCGCGATACGGCACTCAACATCGGCGTCCAGGACTACCCTGCCCTGCCGCCCGAACAGATGGCGCGCCAGGCCGACGTGGCGGTGGTACTGGGCGGCGACGGCACGCTGCTGGGCATCGGCCGCCACCTGGCCGGGGCGAACGTGCCCGTGATCGGCGTCAACCACGGGCGGCTCGGCTTTATGACCGACATCCCGTTCGAAGACGTCCACACCGTGCTGCCCGACATGCTGTCCGGTCGCTACGAGGCGGAAATCCGCACGCTGCTGCAGGCTCAGGTCGTGCGCGACGACGACATCATCTTCTCGGCGCTGGCGTTCAATGACGTGGTGGTCAACCGTTCGGGCTTCTCCGGCATGGTGGAGCTCGCCGTGTCGGTCGATGGCTTCTTCATGTACAACCAGCGTTCGGACGGCCTGATCGTCTCCACGCCCACCGGCTCGACCGCCTATGCGCTGTCCGCCGGCGGGCCGATCCTGCATCCGGCACTCTCGGGGCTGGTGCTGGTGCCGATCGCGCCGCACTCGCTGTCGAACCGGCCGATCGTCATTCCGCACGATGCCGAGGTCGTCATCCAGGTGACGAGCGGGCGCGACGCCAGCGTCAACTTCGACATGCAGTCGCTCACGTCGCTGCTGCCCGGCGACCGCATCGTGGTGCGCCGCTCCGAGCGCACCGTGCAATTGCTGCACCCGGTCGGCTACAACTACTACGCCACGCTGCGCAAGAAGCTGCACTGGCACGAGTATCCGACCGAAGACAACCGTCTTTAAGACCTGCCCATGATCCTGCTGCGCGGACCGATCCTGAACATGCGATGCTCGCCGTACCCTTGTGCGGCAGCGTCGTCCACTTCACCGTCGGCCGCTCGCTACGGGTCCTGAGCCGGTTCCAGCCACAACCCTTCCCGCCATGCTGCGCAGTCTCACCATCCGCGATTTCGTCATCGTCCATGCGCTGGATCTCGACCTGGCCGACGGCTTTACCGTCTTTACCGGCGAGACGGGCGCGGGCAAGTCCATCCTGATCGACGCCCTGGCCCTGACCCTGGGTGAGCGCGCCGATGCCGCCGTGGTGCGCGAGGGCGCGCCACGCGCCGACATCACCGCCGCGTTTGACGTGCAGCCCCACGTGGCCGCCTGGCTCGAGGCGCACGAGCTTCATGATGACGACGGCATGATCCTGCTGCGCCGCACCGTCGATGCCGCCGGCCGCAGCAAGGCGTTCATCAACGGCGCGGCCGTCACGCTAGCGCAGTTGCGCGAGGTGGGGGAGCAGCTCGTCGATATCCATGGTCAGCACGCGCATCAGCTGCTGCTCAAGACCGACGCGCAGCGCAGCCTGCTTGACGCCCACGCCGGCCTCGAAGACGACGTGCGCGCGGTGAGCGAACGCTATCGCGCCTGGCAGACCGTGGTGCGCCAGCGCGAAGCGGCCGAGCAGCAATCGCGCGAAGCGCAACTCGAACGCGAGCGCATCGAATGGCAGGTCAATGAGCTGCAGAAGCTCGCCCCGCAACCCGGCGAGTGGGAAGACGTGCAGGCCGAGCACCATCGCCTGTCGCACGCGGCAAGCCTGATCGAGGGCACGCGGGCGGCGCTCGATGGCCTGTCGGAATCGGAAGACGCGGTGCTCACGCAGCTCGGCGCGACGCTGCATACGCTGCGCCAGCTCGCCGAGATCGACCCGTCCCTCGCCGACGTGCTGGCGGCGCTGGAGCCGGCCGAGGTGCAGATCCAGGAAGCCGTGCATACGCTTGCCCGCTACGCCGATCGCGCCGAACTCGACCCGGAGCGGCTCGCGGAAGTCGATGCGCGCATGCAGGCGCTGCACACCATGGCGCGCAAGTACCGCGTGGCGCCCGAGACCCTGCCTGCGGAGCTCGCAGACCGCGAGGCACAGCTCGCTGCGCTGCAGGCCGCCGCAGACCTCGACGCGCTGCAGGCGCAGGAAGCCCAGGCCCGCGCCGCCTACATGGAAGTCGCACAGGCGCTGTCACGCGCCCGCACCAAGGCTGCGCGTGAACTGGCCGAGGCGGTGACCGGCGCCATGCAGGGCCTGTCGATGGCCGGCGGGCGTTTCGACATCGCGCTGCATGCCCTCGAACATGGCGGTGCGGCAGGGCTGGAGCAGGTGGAATTCCTCGTCGCCGGGCATGCAGGCGTGTCGCCGCGGCCGCTGGCGAAGGTCGCGTCGGGGGGCGAACTGGCGCGTATCAGCCTGGCCATCTCGGTGATTGCCAGCGAGGCCAGCCCGACGCCGACGCTCATCTTCGATGAGGTCGACTCCGGCATCGGTGGGGCGGTTGCCGAAGTCGTGGGCCGGCGTCTGCGCGAGCTTGGTACGCGCCGCCAGGTGCTGTGCGTGACCCACCTGCCGCAAGTGGCTGCGCTGGCCAACCACCACATCCAGGTGGCCAAGCGCACCGTGGCCGGCAGCACGCGTTCGGACCTCGTCGTCCTGGACGCCAGCAGCCGTGTCGACGAGATCGCGCGCATGCTGGGCGGGGCGTCACTCACCGACACCACGCGCCGCCACGCCGACGAGATGCTCGCCGCGGGCCGCGCACAACCGGCGCCGGCCGCTGCGGCGCGCAAACCCCGCCGCGTGGCACAGTGATCGCCTATACCGGAGACAAGGGCGTCGACATAGGCGCCCACGCGCGTGCGCTGCCGCGTGCCAATTCGATCCAACACTTCCTAGGAGAACCGCATGGCCCAACCGGCTGCTCGACCCCGATCCCTGCTGTCACGTGCCAAGCCCGCGCTGGCGGTGGCCGTCGGCCTTTGCCTGCTGGCCGCGTGCAAGTCGGTGCCGGCCATTGATCCGGGCAAACCGCCCGCCATGGACCCCACCTCGGCCAACACCCAGCCGCCCGCTTCGGTCTCGGCCGCGCATCCCCTTGGCGACATCATCGTCGGCCTGAGCACGCCGACGACGGCCTCCACCACCGTGCAGAGCGTGGTGGACGCAGCCGGCGCGCGCGCCACGCCGCGCCTGGCGTTTGCCGTCGTGCGGCCGATGTCGGGCGGCTTCTGGGTCGTGCGGGCCAGCTCAGGCGATGCCTCGGCCACCCTGGACGGCGCCGTCGCAGCGCTGCGTTCAGCACCAGGCATTGCCTCGGCCGATGCGGATCGCGTCATGAAGCTCCAGCGCCAATAGGTGCCTTCCCACTGTGAATCAACAAGGGCGCTCGGGGCGCCCTTTTTTGTGCCCACGGCCTGCAGGCGGGTCCGTTTTCTGCTGATTCCACGGCGGCGCGCTGGCCATCCCGGCCATGCACTGCATACGACGACGTGACGGCATCAGGACAGGCTGCGTGCTACCTTTGGTTTTGTGTAACGTTCTGTCAACGATTGCATCGAGCCAGCGTTTCACAACAGACCCAGATGCCACGGAGCGCGCACCGATGACCCCTTCCCTCTTCCGGCTGAAGTCCTGGCTCCGTGCAGGCGCCAGCGCCATGTGCATCGCCGCGGTGCTGGGGGCCCAGCCGGCCACGGCGGCCACGCCGCAGCCGGCGTACACCGGCGACGTGATCATCAAATGGCGCGACGACACCGGTGGCACGCGCAAGACGCTGTCCGCCAGCGAGGCCGGCAACCGGCTGCTGTCGGTCGCACAAGCGGCGGGCAGCACGCTGCAGGTCAAGCGCACGCTTGGCACCAACGCGCAACTGCTGCGCACCGGCCTCACCGATGCGGCCAGCATCGAAGCCACGGCGGCAAAGCTCGCCCAGGACGCGCGCGTGGCGTACGCCGTGCCGGATCGCATCCTTCGGCCCAATGTCATCCCGAACGACACGCGGTTCGCCGTGCAGAACAACCTCGCGTCGCCCACCGTCGTGCCGGGCGGCATCAACGTGGCCTCGGCCTGGGACATCACGCAGGGTTCGTCCAGCATCGTGGTCGCGGTGGTGGACACCGGCTACACCGACCACCCCGATCTGACGGGAAAAATCCTGCCCGGCTACAACTTCATCTCCGACCCCGTGCGCGCGGGCAACTCGTCCGGGCGCGGGTCGGATGCGCATGACCTTGGCGACGGGGTGACCAGCGCAACGCAGTATCCGAGCCTTGGCTGCTCGACGTCGGACACGTATCCGCAGCCCAACAGTTGGCACGGCACCGAGGTCGCCAGTGTGCTTGCCGCCGCGACCAACAATGGACGCGACATCGCCGGCGTGGGCTGGAACACGCAGTTCGTACCGGTACGCGTGTCGGGCAAATGCGGCGCGCTGCTCTCCGACACCGTGGACGGCATGCTGTGGGCCGGCGGCCTTGCCGTTGCCGGCGCTCCAACGAACAACCACCCGGCGCGTATCGTCAACGTCAGCCTTGGGAGCACGGGCCAATGTTCGGCGGCGGAGCAGGATGCGGTGAACCAGCTCGCCGCGCGCGGCACGATCGTTGTGGCAGCCGCAGGCAATGAGGCGGCCCAAAGCGTGGACGCGCCAGCCAACTGCACGGGCGTCATCGCCGTGACCGCGCACGTCGACAGCGGTGAAAACGCCAGCTACGCGAATGTCGGATCGCAGGTTGCACTGTCCGCCCCGGGTGGGGGCTGCGGCAACTCCAAGGTCATCACCGCCACCGATCCGCCAACCTGCGCCGAGGCGCAATCGGTCATTCAGGCCGATTCCAATGACGGCACGCAGAGCCTTGGCAACTACGTGGTCAAACAGGTCGCCGGCACCAGCTTCTCGACGCCGGAAGTCGCCGGGACCATCGCACTCATGCTGAGCGTGCAGCCGCAGTTGTCGAATGCGCAGGTGCTGGCCGGGCTGCAGCAGACAGCGCGGCCGCATCCGAGCGGCACGTTCTGCGCCAACAACCCCGGCGTCTGTGGGGCGGGGCTGCTCGATGCGGCCGGTGCGGTGGCCTATGCCCAGCGCACGGCGGGGGCAGGGATCGGCAGTGGGACAGGGACGAGCGGCTCTGGTGGCGGGGGTGGAGGCGGTGGTGCGGTTCCGCTGATGAGCGCGGCGTTGCTGCTGGCGCTAGGATTTGCTTGTCGACGCCGCAGGTTGCCGCATTGACCCGACACCCCACCGCGAGATGAAACGCCTCCCCTGTGGAGGCGTTTCCGTTTGCACCGCGCCGCCACCCCACTACAGCTAAGTTGCCTGTGGATATCAGGGTTTATACCTAGTCCCTTCAGGAGCCTATTGTCTCAGTCGTTTCGGACAATGCAGCGACACAGTTTGTACTTCATTACAAAAACAGGACTGCTCTGATGAAGAAGATGACCCGCGGGGGGATGGCTCCGACGGTGCTGGTGCTGGGGTTGGCGTCGTATTGCGCCGCACCGGCGTTAGCGGTGGAGAAATCCACGACGTTCAATACGCAGTTGCAATGGGTTACCCAGCTCATCATCAAGGAAAAGCCGGGCGCGACCGGCACGGTGAAACCCCAGTCGGCTGGGGCAAATGGCGCCGCACCCTCGGCAGACGTGGCAACGGTGCAACGCTGGTCTGCGGCCGCTCAGTTGCCGATGACGTACAAGCGGCCGATGTCTGGCGGCGCCCACGTCGTCACGTTGCCCAGGGTGATGACGCTGCAAGACGCGCAAACCGTTGCGCAGCGCATGGAAGCGAGCGGCGAATTTGAATACGTCTCTGCAGACCGGATCATGCGCCCCATGGCGGTGCCAACTGACCCGCTGTTTGGGCAACAGTGGAATCTGATGCCGCCGAGCGCCAGTGCAGCGGGTGGCGCCAATGTGACAGCCGCGTGGAATACCACCACGGGCGTCAACACCGCAAGCGTCGGCATCGTCGATACCGGCATCCGCGCCGACCATGCTGACTTTGCAGGACTGAATCTGAGTGCCGGCCACAACTTTGTCAGCAACAATGCATTGACCAGCAGCCCGGACCCCAAGACGGGCAACACAGTCCAAGCCGGATTTGTGAACAACGGCGGGGACACCACCGCAGCAGACCCTGGCGACTGGGTCACTGTAGGCGATGCGCAGACCTATCCCAGCCTCTGCGGAAGCCGTGCGAGCGACAGCAGCTGGCACGGCACCTTCGTCGCCGGCCAGATCGGCGCGCAGCACAACACCATCGGCATCGCCGGCATCGCGCCCGGCGTGCGTGTGCAAATGGCGCGTGCGCTGGGCAAGTGCGGCGGCATGACGTCCGACATCATGGACGCCATGACGTGGCTGGCCGGCGGCCAAGTGTCGGGCGTCACGAACAACCCGACTCCGGTCAAAGTCATCAACCTGAGCGTGGGCGGCCAGGGGAATTGCTCGCAATTTGAACACGATCGGGTCGATGCGGCCCGGGCGCTGGGCGTCACCATTGTTGCGGCGACGGGCAACGAAGCAGGACCCGTCGATGCGCCGGCAAACTGCACCGGCGTCATCGCTGTTACGGCCCATACCCTGGAGGGCGACAATGCGTCGTACGCCAACGTCGGCGGGCAGACGACCATCAGCGCACCAGGCGGCGGATCGGGAACCGTCGTTGCCGGGCTTGGCAGCGGCATCCGGTCGCTTTCCAACACCGGCAAGACGATACCGGACGCTTCACCGGCCGGTGATACCTACGCCAGTTACATCGGCACGTCGATGGCCACACCCCACGTGGCGGCGACCGCAGCGCTGATGCTGTCGGTCCAGCCTGCGCTGGCACCAGACGACATTGCGAAGATTCTGAAACAGTCTGCGCGACCCTTCCCGGCGGGCACATACTGCGCAACCCATGCGGCCACGTGCGGGGCTGGGATGCTCGATGCCGGCGCCGCGCTTGTACAGGCCCAAGGCTCGCCGACCATCCACGTAACCGCATCGGCATCGAACACTGTGGCTAACGCGACGGTCACGCTGACCGCCGTCGGCGGGGCCGGCTACGGAAAGTCTGCCACCAGCACCACGTGGGGGCAGACGGGCGGCCCTCGCGTCGACCTCACAACGTCGGGGCCGGATGCCAGCGGCAAGAGCACTGCCACGTTCACACCAGTTGACGCAGGGGTCTATACGTTCAGCGTGACGCTGACCAACAACGCACAGGCGACCGCAGCAGACAGCACCACCGTAACCGTCACCGCGCCGGCGACCACGGGAACGGGCAGCAGCACTACCAGCAATGGCGGCAGCGGCGGTGGCGGCGCCCTGCCCCTGTGGCTCGCGGGCCTGCTGCTTGCAGGCGGCGCAATTGGAATCGGCCGTCGCCGCGCGCGATAACGGACCACCCGCACCCACGCAACACCGCTAAATGGACACGCCGGCATGAAAGCCGGCGTGTCCATTTTTATTGGTCTCCAGACCCGCTCGGCCTCACGTCGATCGCCCTTTCACCCGCCACTCCCCCAACACCCAAATCAACAAACCACTCCCCGCCCCGAACGCATGCGCGATGCGCACCACGCCAAACCCCCAATGCGGGTCAAAGGCGATGGGCGACAGCCACGATTGCTCGAGCCACACCTTCACCAGCACACCCACACAAAGCGCCACGCCGAGCCAGCGCGAGATGCGGTCGTCCTCCGCCTCGGCGGCGGGTTTCAGCAGCCGCAGCCCGCCCCATGCGGCCAAGCCGTGCAGCGCGCCGGAAAGCCCGCCATACCACTGCACCGCCGGCTGCGTGAGCAGCGCAAGCTGCACCAGCACGCCGCACGTTAGCAGCGCCCCGACGATGCGCTGGGGCTGCAGCACACGGGCCAGCAACAGGATGAGCCCTGCGCCCGCCATCGCATCGGCCAGCCAGTGCCACACGTCCAGATGGGCCCACATGGCGGTGACGATGCGCCACCACTGCCCCGCCCGCACGGCGTCACGCTGATACAGCCCCGCGGCATGCAGCCACGGCACAAACGAAAACGCCGCCGACAACACGGCCACACCCACACAGGCGCCCCCGACGGAGACTGCGTACCGATGCCCCCTCATTGCGCCGGCCCGAACACCTGCTGCCACAACGCCCGCACCTGCGCGGCCTCGTGCGCGCACGTACCGGCCGGCACGCGGGCGGCGGATTGCCCGTCCAGCCGCAGCTTGTGCTGGCGCGCACGGAAGTCGCGGTAGGCATCGGCCACCTGTGCGGCCCGCGCGGCATCGATCAGGCCGAGCTCGCCCGCCATGTGCAGGAGCGCAATGTTGCCCTTGTTGCGCGTGAGTTCGGGATGCACCGCGCTGTGCAGCAACACCAGGAACTGCACGGTAAATTCGATATCGACCATGCCGCCGCGATCGTGCTTCAGGTCGAACAGGTCGGTCGGGTTCGCATGCCCTTCCGCGACGCGCTCGCGCATCGCCACGATCTCGTCGCGCAGCGGGGCCGGCTCGCGTGGCTGGCGCAGTACCTCGGTGCGCAGCGCCTCAAAGCGTTGGCCGATCTCGGCGTCGCCCGCGCAGAAGCGCGCGCGCGTGAGGGCCTGGTGCTCCCACACCCACGCGGCGTTGTCGCCCTCGCGCATCTGGTAGCGGCGGAACGCTTCGAAGTGCGTGACCATCAGGCCGGCCGCGCCGTTCGGGCGCAGGCGCGTGTCCACGTCGAACAGCATGCCTGCGGCGGTGTGGCTGGTCAGCCAGGTGATGAGCTTGCGCGCAAACGACGCGTATACATCGGGCGCGCGTTCGTCGTCATCGTCGTAGAGGAAGATGATGTCGAGGTCCGACGCATAGCCGAGTTCCTTTCCGCCCAGCCGCCCGTAGGCCACCACGGCGAAGCGCGGCACCTCGCGGTGACGTGTGCCGACCTGCTGCCAGACCGTCTCCAGCGTCAGGTCCAGCATCGCATCGGCCAGGTCGGAAAGCCGGTCGCTGATGTGTTCGACGCTGAGCATGCCCTGCAGGTCCTGCAGCAGCACGCGGAACGTTTCGGCATGGTGCTCCTGGCGCAGGATGTCCATCTGCATCTCGACGTGGTCGGCGGCGGCGCGCAGGCGGTCGCGCACACGCTCCTTGAAGGCCGGCCAGTCGGGCTCGGCCGACAGCGCCTCCACGTCGAGCAGTTCGTCGAGCAATTGCGGATGGCGCGTGAGGTAGTCCGCTGCCCAGCGCGACGCGTGCAGCGTGTGGGCCACGCGCTCCATCGCCTGCGGGTATTCGCTCAGCAGCGACAGGTACGACGCGCGCCGGCTGATCGCATCGAAGAAATCGAGAAAGCGCGCGATGGTGACATCGGCATCGGTCTGCCGCGACGCCTGGTCGATCGCCCGGTTGATGAGCAGGTCGAAGCGCTGCCGGCTTACTTCGGACAGCGCCCGGTAGCGCGGCGAATTGCGCGTCGCGCGCAGGCGCTCGAGCACGCTGTCCGGGTCCGCATAGCCGAGCTCCGCGAGCTGCGTGCGCGCCGTTTCGGTGTGCTCGTCGTCGAGCAGATCGGCATGCCACACGGCGGCGCATGGCGGCTGACTGTCCTGCTTGTCGGAGAAGGTCTGCTCGAACTGCTGCGCGACTTCGTCCTGGTACGCCTCCAGCCTGGCCACCAGCGCGGCGTAGTCGTCAAAGCCCATCATGCGCGCCACACGCAGCTGGTCTTCGGGCGAGCCTGGCAGGTTGTGCGTCTGCGCGTCTTCGATGTACTGCAGGCGGTGTTCGAGCTGGCGCAGGAAGCGGTATGCCTCGGTCAGGCGCGCCACTGCCTCGGCGTCGATCAGGCCGCGCTCGGACGCCGCACGCAGCACCTGCAGCGTCGGCCGCACGCGCAGTGCAAAGTCCTGCCCGCCGCGGATGAGCTGGAACACCTGCGCAACGAATTCGATCTCGCGGATGCCGCCGCGCCCGAGCTTGATATTGGGCGAGCGGGCCTGCACGTGGCCCTGGCCATCGCGCTGTTGATTGGCGCCATTGCTGCGCTTGGCCGCCTCGTTGCGGATCTGCGCATGCAGCGACCGGATGGCCGCGATCACGCCGTAGTCCAGATAGCGCCGGAACACGAACGGCCCGGTCACGCGGTCGAGCTGCTGGATCACGCGGGCCGCATGCGGGCTCGTCGGGTCGGTGATGACGCGGCCCTTGATCCACGCGTAGCGCTCCCATTCGCGGCCCTGCACGACGAAGTACTCCTCCAGCATGCCGAGGCTGCACGCGAGCGGCCCGGCATCGCCGTTCGGGCGCAGGCGCATGTCGACGCGAAAGACGTAGCCGTCCTCGGTCACGTCGGCCAGCGCGTTGATGAGGCGCCGGCCGAGCTTGGTGAAGTATTCGTGGTTCGACAACGGCCGCGGGCCGCCGTGCGTGTCGCCGTCTTCGTCGTAAAGGAAAATCAGGTCGATGTCGGAGGACACGTTGAGCTCGCGCCCGCCGAGCTTTCCCATGCCGACCACCACCAGCTCCTGCACCTCGCCGGAGGATTGCCCCATCGGCTGCCCGTGCAGAGCCTCGAGCTCCCGCCCGATCACGGAGATGGCAGCGCGCACGGCGAACTCGGCCAGGTCGGTCATCGTGCCGGTCACTTCGTCGAGCGTGGCGGCGCCGGACAGGTCGCGCTCGACCAGCGCGCCGAACACTTCGTTGCGCAGCAGGCGCAGTGCGCGCTTGAGCGCGGTCTCCGGCTCGGCGGCCGTCGTATCGAACAGTTCAGCAAAGCGTGCCGACAGCCACGCCACGTCGATCGGGCGGCCAGCGGCGGCGTGCACGCGGTCGGCCCAGCCCTCACGCGCCTGCGCCAGGCGCTGGATGTAGCGCGAATAAGCCAGCGCGAACGGCAGCGCGGCGAAAGGGGCCTCTGGCGCGCGGGCCGGCGCCTGCAGGAACGGCTGCGTGGACAAGGCGGAATCAGTCATGCGAACCCAATCAAGCGTTGGCGGAAACGTCCATTCTCGCTGAAATGCGCGCGGGGCCGGTCGGTGACCACTGACTTTCGCGGGCATCCGGCGTGCTTGCCGGTCGGCAGGGCAGCAAATGTGGCGCCGCCTGCCGAATATCGGATAATCCGCATCATGCCCCGCCCGCCCCAGTTCCCTGAATCGCCGAAGTCCGATGGTGGACACACCAGCACCCTGTCCCCGGGCGGGGCAGGACGGCCTACGGCCTGGGCGCGTCTGATGGGGCTGGCGGGCAAGGCGGGCGCCGGCATGCGCTCCGTGGCCGGCGCGCGCGTCTGGCGCACACTGTGGCGCCTCGTGTGGAAAACGGCGGTGGCGCTGGTGGTCCTGGCCGTCATCGGCATGCTCGTGGTGCGCTTTGTCCTGTGGCCGCGCGCAAGTGTCGCGCGCGAATGGATGGAGCGCGAGGCGTCGAGCGCACTGCACGCCACGGTGGGCATCGGCTCGCTCGAGACCTTCTGGGAGGGCTGGCATCCCGCCTTCCGGGCCCAGCGCATCGAGGCGCGCGACCCCGCCGGGCGCCGCACGTTTGCCGTGCAGGATGTACAGGCGCGGTTGTCCTGGCGCTCGCTGCCGCGGATGCAGATCACGTTTGCCGTGCTGCATGCCGATCGCGCCGACGTGCTGGTCCGCCGAGACGCCAAGGGCAGGCTCATCGTCGCCGGCATGCCGCTCTCGCCCGACACCGGCGGCGACAGCGACTTCTTCGACCAGCTGCTCTCCCAGGGCGACATCGACTTCCGCGAAGGCGCCGTGCGCTGGCTCGACGAGCGGCGGAACCTGCCCGAGGTCGCGCTGGGCAACGTGCGCATCCGGCTGCGCAGCGGCCCCACGCGGCACCGGGTCGACGCCAGCGGCACATCGCCCACACTGTTCAACGGTCCCATCAAGTTCCACGCCGACTTCCGCCACGACCTGCTGGCCCGGCCCGGCGACTGGCGCCATTGGCACGGCCAGGCCTCATGGCAGGTCGACACGCTGCAGCTGGCGGCCGTGCAACGCTACGTACCGGTTCTGGCCGCCGCCAACAGCGGCACCGTGTCGTCCGACGGCTCGGTGGAGTTCGCCGATGGCGCCTTCACGCGCAGCCAGGCGCGGCTGACCGGACAGCAGCTCGATCTGCAAGTGCGCAAGGATCTCGACCCGCTCCAGCTGCGCAGCCTTCAGGCGCTGGCGACGCACCAGCGGGATACGCGCGGCGAGCACACCGTGCGCTTCGATACGCTGCTCTGGCAGCCACTGAATCCGCCGGCGCAACCCCCGTCGATGCCCGAACTGGCCGGCCCCGGCATCGAGGCGCCGGCCAACCCCGCCGGCACGCCGCGCGGCCTGCGCAATGTCACCGTCGGCTGGGCACTCGACAAGCGCGATGCGCTGCGCGTACTGAAGATCAAGGCCGCCACGCTGGACCTGGCCGACCTGCGCAGCATCGCCACCGCGCTGCCGCTGCCGGCGAGCGTGCTGCAACCGCTGCGCACCAGGCAGCCCACCGGCCGCGTCGACGATCTCGACATCCACTGGCAGCGCGATGTGTCGCGCTGGCGCCCGCAGGCCTCGGCATCGGCGCCGGTGCACTTTACCGGCCGCGCCACCATGCGCCAGGTCTCGTTCGGCCCGGGCGAGCTGCCCGCCGTGCCGCCAGGGCACCACCCGGAGCCGGCCGTGCCGGGCGTCGAGAACCTCTCCGGCAACGCAACGTTTTCGGATGACAAGGGCACGCTGCGCATCGATTCCGCCGACGCCGCCCTGCTGCTGCCCGGCACCTTCGCCGAGCCGCGCGTGCCGCTCGATCGCCTGCAAGGCACCTTCAACTGGACGTACCGCAAGCAGGAACTCGTCGTCGCCAGCGACAACGTGACCTTCTCCAATGGCGACCTCGCGGCGCGCGTCGGAGGCACCTACCGCCATGCGCCGGACACCAGCCGCCTCGGCAGCCTCGACCTCAAGGGCACGCTCGACCGCGCCGAAGTGGCGCGCGTGCCGCGCTACCTGCCGCTGTCCATCAGCCAGCATCTGCGCGATTACCTGGGCGGCGCACTGCTGGCCGGCAGCGCGAGCAACGTCAGCTTCGCGCTGGCGGGTGACCTGCACGACTTTCCGTTCCGGCCGCCGCACCAGGGCGCGTTCCGGGTGGAGGTCCCGGTGCAGAACGTGACGTATCAGCCGGCCCCGGCGCAGGCGGCCCACAGCCCGCCGGGGCGCATGCCGACGCACCCCGGCGAATGGCCCGCATTCACCAACATCGACGGCACGGTGATCTTCGATCGGTCGTCGCTTGCCTTCAAGGTGGCGCGCGCCAAGGTGATGGGCGTGAACCTGCAGGACGTAGGCGGCAACCTGCCCGACATGGAAGACCACAACCCGGTCCTCACCATCGAAGGCAAGGGCGACGGGGCGACACAGAACTTCCTGCAGTACGTCGAGGCCAGCCCGGTCAGCCAGTGGATCGGCCACTTCACCAAGGAGGCGCGCGCGCAGGGCAACGCCACGCTGGCGCTCAAGCTCGAGCTGCCGCTGCACGAGATGCATTCGACGCGCGCCCAAGGCAGCGTCTCGTTCCTGCGCAACGATGTCACGCTGATTCCGCAGGCCCCGCCACTGACCGATGTGACCGGCGCGCTGACCTTCACCCATAAGGGCATCGGCTTCGACAACCTGCGTGCACGCTTTGCCGGCGGCGAGATCCGCCCCACCGGCGGGACCGCGCCCGACGGCACGATCCGCATTCAGGTGGCGGGTACGGCGTCGGCACAGGGCCTGCGCGAAACCACGCCGGAAGGCAGCCCGGTCGCCGCGGTAGCGCGCGCACTGGAGGGCAGCGCGCCCTACAGCGCGACCATCAGCGTCAAGCAGCATCGGCCGATCATCCAGGTGCAGTCCGACCTCACGCCGATGACCGTGCGCCTGCCGGCGCCGCTGAACAAGGCCGCGGGCCAGCCGCTGCCGGTGCGCTTCGAGATGCAACCGCTGGCCGCCAACAACGCCCTCGACGAGATCACGCTGCAGCTTGGCAACGTCGCCACCGCGCGCTATGAACAGCGCAGCGGCGCCGGCGGCGTCGAAGTGCTGCGTGGCGGCATTGGCGTGCGACAGCCGGTGCCGCAGCCGGCCGAAGGCGTCCAGGCCAATCTGGCACTGGACCAGCTCGACATCGACGCCTGGCGCCACGTCTTCGCCGCTCCCACCGCTGACAAGAGCGCCGCGCAGATTGCCACCGAACACGCCGCTGCCGCCTCGGCCCCCAAGACGTCTGCCAGCCACAACGCCTATCTGCCGAGCCGCCTGAGCGGGCGTGCCCAGACGCTGCGCATCCTGGGCCGCGACTTCAACGCGGTGCGCATCGACGCCACGCGCGACGGCGCGAACTGGCAATCGACCATCGAATCGCGCGAGATTGCCGGTGCCGCGCGCTGGCACGCCGAAAGCGCAGCCGTGCCGTTCGGCGAGCTCACGATGCGCCTGTCGCGCATGAGCATCCCCGATGCGCAGGAAGAGACGGCGCTGACGGAATCCCTGGCGCGCAGCTCGCAGGAGATGCCGTCGCTGGACCTCGTGGCCGACAAGTTCGATCTGCGCGGCAAGGCCCTCGGCAAGCTCGAGATCAAGGCGCGCAGCCAGATCAGCGACGGGGCACCGGTCTGGACGCTCGAGACGCTCAAGATCGAACAGCCTGCCGCCACGCTCACCGCGCACGGCACCTGGCGCATTCCACGCCGCCTGCGCGGCAGCGACGACCCGGAACGCCGCACGCTGCTCGACTTCAACCTCGATCTGCGCGACTCCGGCGACCTGCTGCAGAAAATGGGCTTCGCCAAGGTGCTCGACGGCGCCAAGGGCAAGCTCGAAGGGCGCGTGGTCTGGCGCGGCTCGCCGATGTCGATCGACTACCCGACGCTCAACGGCCGCATGGCGCTGAACCTGGAGCGGGGCCAGTTCCTGCCGGTCGATCCGGGGCTCGCCAAGCTGGCCGGCGTGCTGAGCCTGCAGGGGCTGCTGCACTTCGCCACCGACCTGCGCAGCGCCACGGGGCGCGGCACGCCTTTTGACAGCGTCGTGGCCACCGGCACCATCACCAACGGTGTCGCGCGCACGGAAGATTTCGCCGTCCGCGGGCCGCAGTTCCAGGTCGCCATGCAGGGGTCGGCCAACATCCTCGATGAGACGCAGGATCTGCGCGTGAAGGTCACGCCCAAGGTCGATGCCACGTCGGCCTCGCTGGCCGCCGCGTTCATCAATCCGGCGCTGGGGCTCGGCACGCTTGCGGCGCAGCTGATCCTCGGCGACCAGGTCTCGAAGGCGTTCGCCACGCAATACCACGTGACCGGAAGCTGGGCCGACCCGAAGATCGAGAAGGTCGCGTCCAGCGCCGGCGCAGGCAGTCATTCCGAAACCTCGGCAAAATAGGCCCATGACTTCCGCTACCGTTGCCCCCGCCCCGTCCGCGTCCCATGCGGCCTTTGATGCACCTTTTCGCGTTGCCGCCGTCCAGACCGTGACCGGCATCGACGTGGATGCCAACCTGGCCCGCGCCGATGCACTGCTCGCCGAGGCCGCCGCGCAGGGCGCACGACTGGCGCTGCTGCCCGAGTACTTCTGCATGATGGGCCGCAAGGACAGCGACAAGGTCGCCATCCGCGAGGACGACGGCAACGGCCCGATCCAGGCGTTCCTGGCCGATGCCGCGCGCCGGCACCAGTTGTGGCTTGTCGGAGGCACCCTGCCGATGTGGTGCGAAGACGCGCAGCGCGTGCGCAACACGTCGCTCGCATTCAACCCCGCCGGCCTGCGCGTCGCACGCTACGACAAGATCCACCTGTTCAACTTCGTGCGCGGTGAAGAGCGCTACGATGAGGCCCGCACCATCGAACCCGGCGCCGCGCCGGTCGCCTTCGATGCGCCGTGCGGCCGCGTGGGGATGTCGGTGTGCTACGACCTGCGCTTTCCGGAGCTGTACCGCGCGTTGTCGGCGGGCGGAAGCCTCAACTTGATTCTGATGCCGGCTGCCTTCACCTATGTGACGGGCGCCGCGCACTGGGACATCCTGCTGCGCGCCCGCGCCATCGAAAACCAGTGCTACGTGCTCGCCGCTGCACAGGGCGGGCGCCATGAAAACGGCCGCCGCACGTGGGGCCACTCCATGCTGGTCGATCCGTGGGGCGAGATCATCGCCTCCGTGCCCGAGGGCGAAGGCATTGCCATCGGCGACATGGACCCGGCCCGGCTTGCGCAGGTGCGCCAGGATCTGCCGGCGCTCAAACACCGTGTGATGTAGCCCAACCGAATTTCAAAGGACCACCACCATGAACGCAGGCGACATCGCCATCCAGAACCTGTCCATCGCGCGCCGCGTGCTGCTCGATCCGTACGGCCTTGACGAAGCGCACCTGCAGCGCGCGCTGGCCGACATCTTCACGCACCGCGTCGACTATGCCGACCTCTATTTCCAATACACCCGCAACGAGGCGTGGAGCCTGGAAGAAGGCATCGTCAAGTCGGGCAGCTTCAGCATCGACCAGGGCGTGGGCGTGCGCGCCGTCTCGGGCGACCGTACCGCGTTTGCGTATTCCGACGACATCAGCCTGCCCGCACTGATGCAGGCCGCGGGTGCCACGCGCACCATCGGCCGCGTCGGCTCGGGCCGCGTGAAGGTGGCGAGCAGCCTGGCGAGCGGCCCCGGCGGCCATGCGCTGTATGCCCCGAACGACCCGCTCGACTCGATGACGGCCTCCGAAAAGGTTGCCCTGCTCGAGCGGATCGAAAAGCTCGCCCGCGCCAAAGACCCGCGCGTGGTGCAGGTGATGGCCGGCCTGGCCGGCGAGTACGACGTGATGCTCGTCGCACGCAGCGACGGCGTCATCGCCGCGGATGTGCGCCCGCTGGTGCGCATCTCCGTCACCGTCATTGCCGAGCAGAACGGTCGCCGCGAAATGGGCAGCTCCGGCGGCGGCGGCCGCTATGCCTACGGCTACTTCACCGACGAGCTGCTGCGCGAATACGTGGACGAGGCGGTCTCTTCCGCGCTCGTCAACCTGGAAGCCAAGCCGGCACCGGCCGGCACGATGACGGTGGTGCTCGGTCCGGGCTGGCCCGGCGTGCTGCTGCACGAGGCCATCGGCCACGGCCTGGAAGGCGACTTCAACCGCAAGGGCTCGTCGGCGTTTTCCGGCCGCATGGGCGAGCGCGTGGCGGCCAAGGGCGTCACCGTGGTCGACGACGGCACGCTGGCCAACCGCCGCGGCTCGCTGAACCTCGACGACGAGGGCAACCCCACGCAGTGCAACACGCTCATCGAAGACGGCATCCTGACCGGCTACATGCAGGACACGCTCAACGCGCGCCTGATGAAGATGCCCGTAACCGGCAACGCCCGCCGCGAGAGCTACGCCGCCCTGCCGATGCCGCGCATGACCAACACCTACATGCTGGGCGGCGACAAGGACCCGCAGGAGATCATCGCCAGCGTGAAGAAAGGGCTGTATGCGGTGAACTTCGGGGGCGGCCAGGTCGACATCACCAACGGCAAGTTCGTGTTCTCCGCCAGCGAGGCCTACCTGATCGAAGACGGCAAGATCACCGCGCCGGTCAAGGGCGCGACGCTCGTCGGCAGCGGCCCGGAATCGCTCAAGCACGTGACCATGATCGGCAACGACATGCGCCTCGATTCGGGCATCGGCGTGTGCGGCAAGGAAGGCCAGAGCGTGCCGGTGGGCGTCGGCCAGCCGACGCTGCGCATGGAAAACATGACGGTGGGCGGCACGGTTTGATTGCCGCGGCACCGTCGTTTGGATGCCGCAGGCCCGGAAACTCCGCGCTTGCGGCCCTCAAGAAAAGCGTTTATAAAGACGGTTCGATTGGTGCGGCGCAGTAGCGCTTCCCTGATTTTTGCTGCAGTCCTTCGCATTCTCTCCATGTCCTTCGCCAAGTTTTTTTACTTTTACTTTTGGCATCTCGCACCGCTGGCGGAAGGAGAGGGGCGCTTGCAGCAAAAATAAAAGCACCCAGCAGATACCGAAAACCGCCAGCGACCCTGGCGGTTTTTTTTTCGTCCTGTCACCTGCCCCACCCCGGCACCGACGCGAAACATGATCCGAACACAGTAGACGTTTCCAATAGAACTCAAGACACATCCCCGGAGCTTTCCATGCCGAAGAACACCGACGATTTGCGCATTCGCGAACTGAAAGAACTGACGCCGCCGGCGCACCTGATTCGCGAATTCCCGTGCAGCGACACCGTGTCGGAACTGATCTACCAGAGCCGCAACGCCATGCACCGCATCCTGCACGGCATGGACGACCGCCTGATCGTCATCATCGGCCCGTGCTCCATCCACGACACCAAGGCAGCGATGGACTACGCCCGCCGCCTGGTCGAGCAGCGCGAGCGCTTCAAGAACGAGCTCGAAATCGTCATGCGCGTGTACTTCGAGAAGCCGCGCACCACGGTCGGCTGGAAGGGCCTGATCAACGACCCGTACATGGATGGCAGCTTCAAGATCAACGACGGCCTGCGCACTGCGCGGGAGTTGCTGATGAACATCAACGAGCTGGGGTTGCCGGCCGGCACCGAATACCTCGACATGATCAGCCCGCAGTACATCGCGGACCTCGTGAGCTGGGGCGCCATCGGCGCGCGCACCACCGAAAGCCAGGTGCACCGCGAACTGGCCTCGGGCCTGTCGTGCCCGGTCGGCTTCAAAAACGGCACCGACGGCAACGTGAAGATCGCCGTGGACGCCATCAAGGCCGCGTCGCAGCCGCATCACTTCCTGTCGGTCACCAAGGGCGGCCACTCGGCCATCGTGTCGACGGCCGGCAACGAGGATTGCCACATCATCCTGCGCGGCGGCAAGGCGCCCAACTATGACGCGGCGAGCGTGCAGGAAGCGTGTGACGCCATCGCCAAATCGGGCCTGGCCGCGCGCCTGATGATCGATGCATCGCACGCCAACAGCAGCAAGAAGCACGAGAACCAGATCCCGGTGTGCGAAGACATTGCCCGCCAGATGGCCGCGGGCGACAACCGCATCGTCGGCGTGATGGTGGAATCGCACATCAACGCCGGGCGCCAGGACCACGTCCAGGGCACGCCGGTATCCGACCTGGCTTACGGTCAGAGCGTGACCGACGCGTGCATCGGCTGGGACGATTCGGTGAAGGTGCTCGAAACGCTGGCCGACGCCGTGCGCAAGCGCCGTCTGGTACCGGGCAGCGGCAACTGAGTGAACTGAGCCTCACTGCTTCACGGAAGGGCGCCTGCGGGCGTCCTTTTTGTTTCGGTGCGGCCCGCGCCGATCTACAACAAATGTGAGCAAAAGGCGCCAAAGTCACACAAGTGCGTTGCCTTTGACATATCGTAGGTGAGTTCCCCCTGCTCACCTCCCGGAGGCAACCATGGCAGACAATCTGGTGGAAACCGCCACCAACACCGCAAGCAAGTACCAGGCGCTCGTCGCGCAATACGCGGCCGACGTCGGCATGAAGATCCTCGCCGCCATTGTCTTCTGGGTGGTGGGCCGCTGGCTCATCAACCTGGCCGTGCGCATGGTCGAAAACTCGCTTGGCAGGCAGAAGGTCGATCCGACCGTGCTGCGCTATGTGGGCTCGATCATCACCGTCACGCTGAATGTGCTGCTGGTGATCGGCATCCTCGGCTATTTCGGCATCCAGACGACGACGTTCGCGGCGCTGATTGCCGCAGCCGGTGTGGCGATCGGCATGGCGTGGTCGGGCCTGCTGTCCAACTTTGCGGCGGGCGCGTTCCTGATCGTGCTGCGGCCGTTCAAGGTGGGCGACTTCGTGACGGCCGGTGGCGTGACGGGCACGATCAAGGAGATCGGCCTGTTTGCCACGACCATCAACACGCCGGACAACGTGGTCACGATTGTCGGCAACGGCAAGATCTTCGCCGACACGATCCAGAACTACACCTCCAACCCGTTCCGCCGCGTCGAGCTGAAGGCGCAACTGGCCGGCAGCGCCGATCACCGCGCCGCCATCGCGCTGCTCAAGGAAAAGGTGGCCGCCATTCCGAACGTGCTGACCGATCCGGCGGTCGATGTTGAGATCCTGGAGTTCAACCTGGTCGGACCCGTGCTGGCGGTACGCCCGTACACGCACAACGACCACTACTGGCAGGTCTATTTCGACACCAACCGCACCATCAAGGAAGCGCTGGCCGAAGCGGGCTTCCCGGCGCCGACGCCATCGCAGGCGCTGACCATCACCACGCCGGGGCAATTGGCGGGGCTGGCCGCCGTGGCGCAAAGCACGACGACGCCGACAAGCGTGAACTGATTCAGCGCACCGCAGAAGCAAAAGCAAACGGCCCGGCGAGGCAACGTCACCTCGCCGGGCCGTTTTGTTTGATGCGGACCGCGATTACGCCGGCTTGTGCTCGTCGCGCTTCCAGAGGACGTCCGTGCCGCCGTCTGCGCGATTCAGCACGCGCGCCAGCACGAACAGCAGGTCCGACAGGCGGTTGACGTATTGACGCGGCGCCTCGCCAATGGCCTCCGCGCGGCCGAGTGCGACGATGCTGCGCTCGGCACGGCGCGCGACGGTGCGGCACACATGCGCCTGTGCCGCCGCGCGGCTGCCGCCGGGCAGGATGAATTCGGCCAGCCGCGGCAGATCGGCGTTGTAGTCGGCCAGCCATTGATCGAGCCGCAGCACGTGCGCGGTCGTCACCATCGTGTAGCCGGGAATGCAGAGTTCGCCACCCAGATCGAACAGGTCGTGCTGGATGGCGGTGAGCGCCGCGCGCACGCCGTCGGGCAGCGATTCCGTCAGCAGCACGCCGATGTGCGAGTTCAACTCGTCGACGTCACCGATGGCGGCGATGCGCAGGCTGTCCTTGGCCGTGCGGCTGCCGTCGCCGAGGCCGGTGGTGCCGTCGTCGCCGGTGCGGGTGGCGATTTTGGATAGGCGGTTGCCCAAGGTGCGTCTCCTGTTGCTGTATTGGCGCGTTGCAAGCCGCCATTATCGCAAGCGGCGTGCAACCCCGGCGTTAGAATGATCCATTGGCCCGCCGAGAGCCGCACAACATTGCGAGACCCCCCATGAACCACCCGATGCCCCATCCCGGATTGGTGCGCAAGCCGATCCCGCCGGTCATGCTCGACGCGCTGCGTGCCCGCTTCGGCGACCGCGTCTCCACCACCGAAGCCGTGCGCGCCCACCACGGCCGCGATGAATCCGCCTACGACCCGATGCTGCCCGACGCCGTCGTCTTCGCGCAGACCACCGAGGAAGTCGCTGCCGTCGCCAAGCTTTGCTTCGAACACGAAATTCCGCTGATCCCGTATGGCGCCGGCTCGTCGCTCGAAGGCCATCTGCTGGCGGTGGCCGGCGGCGTGAGCCTCGATCTCTCGCAGATGAACCACGTGCTGTCGGTGCACCCGGAAGACCTGACGGTGACGGTCGAGCCGGGCGTCACGCGCAAGCAGCTCAATACCGAGATTCGCGATACCGGTCTGTTCTTCCCGATCGACCCGGGCGCGGATGCGTCCATCGGCGGCATGTGCGCGACGCGCGCGTCCGGCACGAACGCCGTGCGCTACGGCACGATGCGCGAGAACGTGCTGAACCTGACGGTCGTCACGGCAGACGGCCGCATCATCAAGACGGCCAACCGCGCGCGCAAATCGTCGGCGGGGTATGACCTGACGCGGCTCTTCATCGGCAGCGAGGGGACGCTCGGCATCATCACCGAGATCACGCTGAAGCTGTATCCGCAGCCGGAAGCCGTGTCCGCGGCGGTGTGCGCCTTCCCGAGCATGGGCGATGCGGTGTCGGCCGTGATCGACACCATCCAGATGGGCGTGCCGATTGCGCGCGTGGAGTTTGTCGACGCGCTCGCCATCCGGGCGATCAACCAATACGACAAGCTGACGCTGCCCGAGATGCCGACGCTGTTCTTCGAGTTTCACGGCTCCGAGCACGGCGTGCAGGAGCAGGCCGAGACCGTCCAGCAGATCGCCGCCGAACATAAAGGCCAGGGCTTCGAATGGGCAACACGCCCCGAAGACCGCAGCCGCCTGTGGAACGCCCGACACAACGCGTACTTCGCGTTCCTGCAA
This sequence comes from Ralstonia sp. RL, assembly GCF_001683835.1. Classification (NCBI taxonomy): domain Bacteria; kingdom Pseudomonadati; phylum Pseudomonadota; class Betaproteobacteria; order Burkholderiales; family Burkholderiaceae; genus Ralstonia; species Ralstonia sp. RL. The sequence goes on from NZ_LWRX01000167.1 coordinate 87,461, forward strand.
CTCAAGCCGGGCTGCCGCGCCGTCACGACCGACGTGTGCGTGCCGATCTCGCGCCTGGCCGAGTGCGTGGTGGAAACGGAAAAGGACCTGCTCGCCAGCGCGCTGCAACTGCCCGCCCCCATCGTCGGCCACGTGGGCGACGGCAACTTCCACGTCGCGCTGCTGATCGACCCGAACAAGCCCGAAGAACTGGAAGAAGCCGAGCGCATCAACCAGCGCATCGTCGCGCGGGCGATTGCCATGGACGGCACCTGCACGGGCGAACATGGCGTGGGCCTGCACAAGATGGACTTCCTCATCGCCGAACACGGCAACGATGCGATCGACCTGATGCGCAGCGTCAAGCAGGCGCTGGACCCGAAGCACATCCTCAACCCCGGCAAGATCTTCCACCTGTAATGGCCTCCGTCTTCAAGCGCGTTCCTCCGCTGCACCTGCTGATTGCCTTTGAAGCCGGCGCACGCCATGCGAGCTTCGCGCGCGCGGCCGAGGAGCTGTCCGTCACGCCCAGCGCGGTCTCGCACCGCATCAAGAACCTCGAGGAGCTGTGGGGCGAAGACCTGTTCGTGCGCACCGGCACGGCATTACGGCTGACCGCCGCCGGCACGCGCTACCTGCGCAGCGTGCAGGACGCGCTCAAGAGCCTGCATGAGCTGGCGCGCCCGGAATTCAGCAAGCAGCGCGCGCGGCTGCGGGTGGCAATCCCGCCCACGTTCGGGCGTCAGCACCTGGTGCCGCGCATTCCGGAGTTCAACGCGCTGTATCCGCACATCGACGTGGAGCTGCACCTCGCCATCCCGTTCCTCGACGTGAAGGCCGAAGACACCGACGTCGAGATCCGCTACGGCACCGGCCGCTACCCCGACCTGAAGACCACGCTCCTGCTCAACGAGCCGGTGTTTCCCGCATGCGGACGCGGCTACTTCGAGCAGATCAGCGGCAGCACCATCACCGAGGCATCGCAACTGCTGAACCTCACGCTGCTGCGCAGCCCGCTGGAGCCGTGGCGCCCGTGGTTCGAGGCAGCGGGGCTCGATGCGCCGGAGCCTGCCACGGGTTCGCTCTTCAACGACATCGGGCTCATGCTGGAAGCCGTCGCCTCCAACCAGGGCGTGGCGCTGGTGCGGCAGGCGATGGCGCGCAACTGGCTGGCCTCGGGGCAGATCGTGCGGCTGCTGGACATCGAATCGACGTCGCCACATGCTTATTACATCGTGCAGCGCGAGCAGGCACCGATGAAGCCCGAGGCGCAGCAGTTCGTGGATTGGCTGCTGGGGTTGGATTGGTAAGGACGCTGGGCCGGCCTCAAACCATCGGATTCGAAACTTTTAGTATCGACGTCGAGGCTCGGCGCCCTTGTCGTTGATGAAAAAAACAGCAACGTCGGAGCAAAAAAGCGTCATGGGTGGGGCCACTGAGCCTCGACGTCGACGTTCCGAACGTCATCGTTGCTGTTTTTTTCATCAACGCCGACTGTATTTGCCTCACGCGTGAGGTATCCGAACCTCAGATTCGAAACTTTTAGTGTGAAGGTCGGTGTTTTGAACCCCGCCGCTGGTAGTCAAAGGCTCGATCGTGAAGATCGGACCTCCACCAACGGGCGGCGAAACCCTGCTGCACCGCGATGAACCGGATTGGCCGCCCCGGCGAGCCAAATTCATCGCCGCAAAAGTCCTTAACACGCCGCGCGGCACGGCGGCCGGGCTATAGTGCCTCCCACCCCGGCCACCGCTGGCGGGCAGAACCATGAGAGACACCCCATGAATGCGCCATCGTCGTCGTCCGCCACCGCCCGCGATCTGACCGCCCTGCAGGCCGAGCTGACCGCCGCGCTGTCCCAGATCGTGTCCGACGACGCGCTGCTCTGGGAGCGCGAAGACACCACCCCGTATGAATGCGATGGCCTGGCCGCCTACCGCCAGGTGCCGCTGGCCGTGGTGCTGCCGGATACCGAGGCGCAGGTCGTCGAAATCCTGCGCGTGTGCCACCGCATGGGCGTGCCCGTGGTGCCGCGCGGTGCAGGGACGAGCCTGTCGGGCGGCGCGATGCCCACCCCGGGCGGGCTGGTGCTGTCGCTGGCCAAGTTCAAGCGCATCCTGAAGGTCGACCCCTACACGCGCACGGCCGTGGTCCAGCCTGGCGTGCGCAACCTCGCCATTTCGGAAGCCGCCAACCCGCACGGGCTGTACTACGCGCCTGATCCGTCGTCGCAGATCGCCTGCACCATCGGCGGCAACGTGAATGAAAACTCGGGCGGCGTGCACTGCCTGAAATACGGCCTGACCGTGCACAACGTGCTGCGCGTGCGCGCCGTGATGATGGACGGCGAGGTCGTCGAATTCGGCAGCGAAGCGCCCGACGCCCCCGGCCTCGACCTGCTGGCCACGGTGATCGGCTCCGAAGGCATGCTGGCCGTGGTGACCGAAGTGACCGTACGCCTGATCCCCAAGCCGCAACTGGCGCAGGTGATCATGGCGAGCTTCGACGATGTGGAATCGGGCGGCAACGCCGTGGCCGACGTGATTGCCGCGGGCATCATCCCGGCCGGGCTGGAGATGATGGACAAGCCCGCCACCGCCGCCGTGGAGGAATTCGTCTGCGCCGGCTACGACCTGGACGCGGCCGCCATCCTGCTGTGCGAATCCGACGGCACGCCCGAAGAAGTGGCCGAAGAAATCGCGCGCATGAGCGAAGTGCTGCGCGCCTCGGGTGCCACGCGGATCCAGGTCTCGCAAACCGAGGCCGAGCGCCTGAAGTTCTGGAGCGGACGCAAGAATGCCTTCCCGGCAGCCGGGCGCATCTCGCCGGACTACTACTGCATGGACGGCACCATCCCCCGCAAGCACATCGGCACGCTGCTGCGACGCATCCAGCAGATGGAGCAGAAGTACGCCCTGCGCTGCATCAACGTGTTCCACGCCGGCGACGGCAACATGCACCCACTCATCCTCTTCAACGGCGAAGACCAGGACGAATGGCACCGTGCGGAGCTGTTCGGCGCAGACATCCTGGAAACGTGCGTGGAACTCGGTGGCACGGTGACGGGCGAACACGGCGTGGGCGTGGAGAAGCTCAGCTCGATGTGCGTGCAGTTCTCTGCCGAGGAGCGTGACGCCTTCCTGCGCGTGAAAGCGGCGTTTGACCCGGCGCGCCTGCTGAACCCCGACAAGGCCATCCCCACGCTTGCGCGGTGTGCCGAATACGGCAGGCTGCACGTGCGCAACGGGCTGCTGCCGCATCCGGACCTGCCCCGTTTCTGAACACATGACGGCCATGAGGAACCCGCCCCGCACCAGCCGCAACCGCTGGCACGCCCACAACGCGCGGCTTGGCGAATATCTCGGCAAACCCGAGAGCGGCTGGCGCGCGCGTTGGTACACCATCATCTTTGAAGCCGAAACACGGTCGGGCAGGCTGTTCGACCTGACCCTGCTGGGGGCCATCCTCGCCAGCGTACTGGTGGTGATGCTCGACAGCCTGCCGAGCGTAAGCGGCCGCGCGGGCACGCTCTTCACGGTGCTCGAGTGGCTCTTCACGCTGCTGTTTACGGCGGAATATGTCATGCGCATCCTCGTGGTGCGCAAGCCCTGGCGCTACGTGCTGAGCTTTTACGGCGTCATCGACTTCATCTCTATCCTGCCAACGTGGCTGGCGATCTTTGTGCCCGAACTGGCCTACCTGCTCGATGTGCGGCTGCTGCGCCTGCTGCGGATCTTCCGGATCCTGAAGATCACGGTGTACTTTGAAGAGGCGCAGATCCTGCTGCGTGCGCTGCTGAACGCCCGGCACAAGATCTTCGTGTTCCTGGGCACCGTGTTTATCATCACCATCATCCTCGGCACGGTGATGTACGTGGTGGAAGGGCCGCAGCATGGCTTCACCAGCATTCCGGTCAGCATGTACTGGGCGGTGGTCACGCTCACCACCACGGGCTTCGGCGACCTGGTGCCGCGCACGCCGCTGGGCCAGTTCATCACGTCGATGACCATCCTGCTCGGCTACAGCATCATCGCGTTCCCCACCGGCATCATCGGCGCGGAGCTCGTGAGCACGATGCGGCAGAGTCCGTCCAGCCCCCGCACCTGCACGCACTGCGGCACCGAAGGCCACGACGCCGATGCTGCGTTCTGCAAGCGCTGCGGCACCAAGCTGCCACCGCACCCCACACAGATTGCGCACAGCGAGTAGGCTGCCGCGCCCGACGCTTCGACAGCAAGCCATGCAAGACAACATCGCCCTCCCACCCACGCTCGCGCGCTTTCGCGAGGCCATCGCGCAGGCCACCGCCAGCCGGACGCCGCTCACCCTGCGCGGCGGCGGCACGAAGGATTTCTACGGTCGCTCGCCCGCGCCCCACGGCACCGTGCTGGATACGCGCGAGTGGTCCGGCATCGTCGATTACGACTGCGCGGAGCTCGTCATCACCGCACGCAGCGGCACGCCCCTCACCGAGATCGAAGCGGCGCTGGCCGAACACCGGCAGATGCTCGCCTTCGAGCCGCCGCACTTTGCCGCAGACGGCAAAACCGCCACGGTAGGCGGCGCATTTGCATCGGGCCTCTCGGGCCCGCGCCGGCAATCGGTGGGGGCGCTGCGCGATTTCGTGCTCGGCGCGGTCGTCATGGACGGCCGCGGCGACCTGCTGAACTTCGGCGGTCAGGTCATGAAGAACGTGGCGGGCTACGACGTCTCGCGCCTGATGGCCGGTGCGCTCGGCACGCTCGGCCTGGTGGTGCAGGTGTCGCTGAAAGTCCTGCCGATGCCGTTCTGCGATGCGACGCTGCGCTTTGCCATGCCGCAGGCCGGGGCCATCGACACGCTCAACCGCTGGGGCGGCCAGCCGTTGCCGATTGCAGCATCGGCATGGATCGACGGTGCACTGTGGGTGCGCCTGAGCGGGGCCGATGCGGCGGTGCGCGCGGCAATCACGAAGCTCGGCGGCGAGCGTGTGGACGATGCCCAAGCCGGCGGGTTCTGGCGCGACCTGCGGGAGCAGTCGCACACGTTCTTTGCGCGCGCCGTGCAGGGCGGCCTGCCGCTGTGGCGCATCGCCCTGCCCCCGGCCACGCCGCCGCTGGCCCTGGGTCATGCGTCGGCCGACGAGCAGCTCATCGAATGGGGCGGCGGCCAGCGCTGGTGGATCGACACCGCCAGCACCCCCGCCCACGTCATCCGCGATGCCGCGCGCCAGGCCGGTGGCCACGCCACGCTGTTCCGCAACGGCGACCGCGCCGCCGATGTCTTCACGCCGGTCTCGGCGCCGCTCATGGCCGTACACAAACGCCTGAAAGACAGCTTCGATCCGCACGGCATCTTCAACCCGGGCCGCCTGTATTCAGCGTTCTGACTGCCGACTTCTCACGCAAGCCCATCATGCAAATCACGCTCGCGGCGTTCCTGCGCAACACTCCTCATGGCGAAGAAGCCCAAAGCATCGTGCAGAAGTGCGTGCACTGCGGCTTCTGCACCGCCACCTGCCCGACCTACCAGCTGCTCGGCGACGAACTGGACGGCCCACGCGGGCGCATCTACCTGATGAAGCAGGTGCTGGAGGGCCAGCCCGCCGGCGCCGCGACGCGCCTGCACCTGGACCGCTGCCTGACCTGCCGCAACTGCGAATCGACGTGCCCGTCCGGCGTGACCTACGGGCGCCTCGTGGAGATCGGCCGCAAGATCGTCGAAGACCAGCTCGATGCGAAGGGCCAATCGCGGCCGCTGGGCGAGCGCGCCGTGCGCTGGGCACTGCGCGAGGGCCTGACCCGTCCGGCCTTGTTCGGCGCGGCGCTGAAGGTTGGGCAGGCCGTGCGCGGGCTCCTGCCGCCGGTGTTGCGCAACAAGGTGCCGGCCAGGCAGCCGCGGGCCGGTGCACGGCCCCGCACCGCGCATGCACGCAGGATGCTGCTGCTCGAAGGCTGCGTGCAGCCGGCCATGTCACCGAACATCAACGCGGCCACGGCGCGCGTGTTCGACAAGCTTGGCGTGCAGCTCGTCAGCGCAGACCGCGCGGGCTGCTGCGGTGCCATCCGGTATCACATGAACGACCACACGGGCGGCCTCGACAACATGCGCGCCAACATCGACGCGTGGTGGCCGCACATCGAAGCGGGCGCCGAGGCCATCGTCATGACGGCCTCCGGCTGCGGCGCGATGGTCAAGGAATACGGCCACCTGCTGCGCGACGACCCGGCCTATGCCGGGCGCGCGGCACGCGTGTCCGCCATGACGCGCGATCTGTGCGAGGTGCTGCCGGCGTTTTCGCAGCAGCTTCTGCAGAAGGCCAAACCCGAAGCGCAACGCCCGCGCGTGGCGTGGCACCCGCCCTGCACGCTGCAGCATGGCCAGCAGATACGCGGCGCGGTGGAAACACTGCTCGGCTCGCTGGGTGTGGACGTCAAGCTCTGCGCCGACAGCCACCTGTGCTGCGGCTCGGCGGGGACGTATTCGGTGCTGCAACCGGAACTCGCCTACCGGCTGCGCGACGACAAGCTCGCCAAGCTGCAAGCAACGCAGCCCGAGCGCATCGTCACCGCCAACATCGGCTGCGTCACGCATCTCCAAAGCGGCACCGACACGCCGGTCGAACACTGGATCGAGCTGGTCGACCGCATGCTCGTCTGAAACGAACGCACCCAGTTCTATACTGGCCGCTTCGTTTGTTCCGGAGGCCCCATGCTGCAAACCTTCGCGATCCTGTTGACGTTCCAGTCGGTGGGAGAGCTGTTGACGTATTCCCTGCACCTGCCCGTGCCCGGCCCGGTGATCGGCATGGTGCTGCTGGTCATTTACCTGCTGGTGGACAAGGGCCGCGTGCTCGAAGTCATGCAGGGCACCGTGAGTGAACTGCTGCGGCACCTGACCATCCTGTTCGTGCCGGCCGGCGTAGGCGTCATGACGCAACTGAACCGCATCGGGCAGGAATGGCTGCCGATCGTGGTGGCGACCGTCGTATCGACATGGCTGGCGATTGCCGCCGGGGCGCTGGTCACGCGCGCGCTGATGCGCCGCATCGGAGACCACGGCGAATCGCACGAGGAGCTCGCCCCATGAGCGCGATGGCCCCTAACCTGCACCAGCTCTGGGTGTACCTCGCTGCGAGCCCACTGCTGGGCCTGACCGCCACGCTCATCGCCTATCTGATCGGCGTGCGTCTGCATGAGCGCAGCCGCTTCAACCCGATGGTCAATCCGCTGCTGATTGCGGTCGTCATCCTCGGCACGCTGCTGACCGTGACAGGCACGCCTTACAAGACCTACTTTGACGGCGCGCAGTTCGTGCACTTCCTGCTGGGGCCGGCCACGGTGGCGCTGGCGGTGCCGCTGTTTCAGCAATGGGCGAAGCTGCGCCGCCACGCGTTGCCGCTCATGGCCGGGCTGCTTGCGGGGTCGGTCGTGGCGGTGGTGTCTGCCGTGGGCATCGCGTGGCTGTTGGGTGCATCGCCGGAAACGCTGCGCTCGATGGCGCCGAAATCGGTGACGATCCCGATCGCCATGGGCATCTCGGAGAAGATCGGCGGCGCGCCGACCATCACGGCAGTACTGGTGCTCATTACCGGCATTGTCGGCGCGACGACCACGACGCGGCTGCTGAACCTGCTGCGCGTGCGTGAGTACAGCGTGCGGGGCTTTGCCACCGGCATTGCGGCGCATGGCATTGGCACCGCGCGAGCGTTTCAGGTCAATCCGGAAGCCGGCGCGTTCTCGGCGCTGGGCATGGGCCTGAACGGCGTGCTGACAGCGGTGCTGGTGCCGCTGCTGGCGGGCTGGATTCCCCACTGAGCCGCCTTCCCCTCCGCCCCGGCATTCACTGCCTGGGCAACCTGAAACACGATCCTCAGTCCTCCTGAATGCTCCTGACAGAACGCTGTCAGGAGCCCCCCGCCAGAATCGCTCCACCTCAACCGGCAACGGCACTCCCAACCGCCTGCGCCACCTACTGGAGCGAACATCATGGCAAGCGTCATCAACTGGTTTGAAATCCCCGCCAACGATTTCCCGCGCGCGGTGAAGTTCTACGAGAACGTCTTCGACACCCGGCTCAAGCAGGAAGACATGGGCGACCTGACGATGGGCGTGTTCCCGGCAGGTGAGACGACGATTCACGGCGCGCTGGTCAAGGGCGAAGGCTTTGCACCGTGCGACAAGGGCAGCGTGGTCTACCTGAATGCGCCGGACCTGGACGCCGCGCTCGAGCGCGTGAACGGCAGCGGCGGCCGATGCGTGTTCGGGCCGATGACGCTGCCCGACCACATGGGCCGCATCGCCCACATCGTCGACACCGAAGGCAACCGCATCGGCCTGCATGAGCCCGATGCCAAGACGCAGGCGTACCTGCTGCAGCAGTAACGCCGCTTTCCCCAAGGCCGGCGCGCGGGCGTCGGCCGACTCACCAAGACAGAGAAGAACACCATGCCGAGTCAATCGCCGTACCTCATGCGCGCTGCCGACATTGCCGCGCGCACGCAGCCGTTTTCACACCCCTGGAACAGCCTGTCGGAAATCCACGGCACCATGATGGGCCGGCTGCTGGGGCTCAAGCGCACCGGCGTGAATTTCGCCCGCGTGCCGCCGGGCAAGGAGTCGTTCGTCTACCACTCGCACCAGCGCGAGGAGGAGTGGATCTACATCCTCTCCGGCGAGGCGCAGGCGGAGATCGATGACAGCGTCTTCATCGTCCGCCCCGGCGATTTCATGGCCTTCCCCACAGGCGTGGCGCACCACCTGCGCAACTGCGGCAAGGAAGACCTGCTCTACCTGTGCGGCGGCGAGCATCTGAACATCGAGATTGCCGATTTTCCGCGGCTCGGCAAGCGGATGCTGCGCCGTGGCGAGCAGGTGGACGTGGTGGACCTCCACCCGCAGCGCGAGCTGACGCCCTTCGGCGCGTAGGGGAAAGATTGTGCGGATTGCGCGCGGCAAGAAGCCCACTACAATGCCGCGCATGACACGCCGCGCCGACCGTCTCTTCCAGATCGCCCAGATCCTGCGAGGCCGCCGTCTGACCACGGCGGCGATGCTGGCCGACCGCCTGGGCGTGTCCGAGCGCACGGTGTATCGGGACATCCGCGATCTGTCCGTCTCGGGCGTGCCGATCGAGGGCGAGGCCGGCATCGGCTACCGCATGCGCGCCGATTTCGACCTCGCACCGCTGATGTTCACGCCGGATGAGGTCGAAGCGCTGGTTGCCGGCGCGCGGATGATCAAGGCGTGGGGCGGCGGCGCCATGGCCGGCTCCGTGGAAGCCGCGCTCGAGAAGCTGATGGGCGCCCTGCCCGCCGAGCGCCGCACCGAAGCGGAAACGACGCGCATCTTCGCGCCCGGCTACGGCATGGGCAGCGAGGTCAAGCAGATCTTCGATACGCTGCATGCGGCGCTGGGCCGCCACGCCGTGGCGCGGCTGTCCTACCGCGACGCCCAAGGCCAGCTGACGGACCGCTGCATCCAGCCGCTCGGGCTGTTCTTCTGGGGCCAGGTGTGGCTCGTGGCCGCATGGTGCGAGCACCGCCAGGACTACCGCACGTTCCGCCTCGACCGCTGCGTGAAGGTCGACATTCTCGAACGCCACTTCGCCGAATCCGCCGAGCGCTCGCTGGCGGATTTCATGCGCAAGGTGCGCGGGTCGTCGGACTGACGTTGAAGCCGGCGCGTCAGGCCGGATCCGGCTCGGCCAGCAGCATTTCGATGTCGCCGACGATCTCTTCGGGCTTGGTCAGCGGTGCATAGCGCTTGTAGACCGTGCCGTCGCGGCGCAGCAGGAACTTGGTGAAGTTCCACTTGATCGCCTGGGTGCCGAGCACGCCAGGTTTTTCCGACGTGAGCCACTTGTACAGCGGATGCGCATTCGCCCCGTTCACGTCGATCTTGCCGAACATCGGGAACGACACGCCGTAGTTCTTCTCGCAGAACGCGCCGATCTCATCTGCGCTGCCCGGCTCCTGCTTGCCGAACTGGTTGCACGGGAAACCGAGCACTTCCAGCCCCTTGTCGTGCAGGCGCTTGTACACCGCCTCGAGCCCCGCGTATTGCGGCGTGAACCCGCATTGGCTGGCCGTGTTGACGATCAGCAGGACCTTGCCCTTGTACTGCGACAACGGCACGCGCTGGCCGGTCAGCGAATCGGCTTCGAAGGCGTAGATGTCGGTCATGGGCGTCTCCAGATACGCTTACACCACGTTCAGATGTTCGGTGCCGGCCGCCAGGTCGGTCTGCCCGGCGCGCTTGCTGTGCAGCTTGATCTGCAGGCGCAGGTCGTTGAGCGAGTCGGCGTTGCGCAGGGCGTCTTCGTAGGTGATCTTGTCCGCCTCGTACAACTCGAACAGCGCCTGGTCGAAGGAAATCATGCCCTGCTCGCGCGATTTCTTCATGACCTCCTTCAGCTCGTGCACCTCGCCCTTGAAGATGAGGTCCTGCACCAGCGGCGTGGCCAGCATGATCTCCACGGCCGGCACGCGCCCCTTCTTGCCTTTGCGCGGCAGCAGGCGCTGCGCAATCATCGCGCGCAGGTTCAGCGAGAGGTCGATCAGCAACTGCTGGCGCTTCTCTTCCGGAAAGAAGTTGATGATGCGGTCGATGGCCTGGTTCGAGCTGTTGGCGTGCAGCGTGGCGAGGCACAGGTGGCCGGTTTCCGCATACTGGATGGCGTATTCCATCGTGTCGCGATCGCGGATTTCGCCGATCAGGATCACATCCGGCGCCTGGCGCAGCGTGTTCTTCAGCGCCACGTGCCACGACTCGGTGTCCACGCCCACCTCGCGCTGCGTGACCACACAGTTCTGGTGCGCGTGCACGTATTCGACCGGGTCTTCGATCGTGATGATATGGCCGTACGAATTGGCGTTGCGATGCCCCACCATGGCCGCCAGCGAGGTCGACTTGCCCGAGCCGGTGGCGCCCACCACGATCACCAGGCCGCGCTTGCTCATCACGATGTCGTTGAGGATCGGCGGCAGGTCAAGCTCGTCCAGCGAGGGGATCTTCGTGTTGATGGTCCGCAGCACCATGCCGGCGCGGCCCTGCTGCACGAAGGCCGACACGCGAAAGCGCCCGGCCCCCGGGGCCGTGATGGCGAAGTTGCACTCAAGGGTCTGTTCGTACTCGCGCAGCTGCTTCTCGTTCATGATCGCCTTGACCAGGCTCATGGCCTGCGTGGCGTTCAACGGCTGCTGCGAGATCGGCGTGACCTTGCCGTCCACCTTGATGGCGGGCGGGAAATCCGACGTGATGAACAAGTCCGAGCCACGGCTGTTCACCATCAACTGCAGGAGTTCGTGGATGTATTTGGTGGCGGCTTCGCGGTCCAGCATGGCGTGCCCCTCCTTGAAGTCGGTGAGTGGTCGCCGCAGCGACCGTCAATGCGTCAGTTCGCGAACGCGTCGGGGTTCTTGGCGATGGCGCGCGCATCCGCGTAGTTGATCGCCGAGCGCTTGATGAGGTCGGCCAGGCACTGGTCGAGCGTCTGCATGCCCATGCCGCTGCTGGTCTGCATCATCGAGTACATCTGCGAGATCTTGTTCTCACGGATCAGGTGGCGGATGGCCGGCGTCGTGATCATGATCTCGTGCGCCGCAATCCGCCCCGAGCCGTCGCGCGTCTTGAGCAGCGTCTGCGAGATCACCGCCTCCAGCGATTCGGAAAGCATGGTCCGCACCATGTCTTTCTCTTCCGACGGGAACACGTCGACCACCCGGTCGATCGTCTTGGCCGCAGAACTCGTGTGCAGCGTGGCGAACACCAAGTGGCCGGTTTCAGCGGCCGTCAGCGCCAGGCGGATGGTTTCCAGGTCACGCAATTCGCCGACGAGGATGACGTCCGGGTCTTCACGCAGCGCCGACTTCAGTGCATTGGCGAACGACAGCGTGTGCGGCCCGAGTTCGCGCTGGTTGATCAGGCTCTTCTTCGATTCGTGCACGAATTCGATCGGGTCCTCCACCGTGAGGATGTGGCCCATGTCGTTTTCGTTGCGGTGGTTCACCATCGCGGCCAGCGTGGTGGACTTGCCCGAGCCGGTCGGGCCGGTCACGAGCACCAGGCCGCGCGGCTTCATCGCCAGCTCGGCAAACACGGGCGGCGCCTTCAGGTCGTCCAGCGAGAGCACCTTCGACGGAATCGTCCGGAACACGGCCGAGGCGCCGCGGTTCTGGTTGAACGCGTTGACCCGGAAGCGGGACAGGCCCGGAATCTCAAACGAGAAGTCGACTTCCAGGTTTTCTTCGTAGACCTTGCGCTGCACGTCGCTCATGATGTCGTACACCATGGCGTGCACATCCTGGTGCGTGAGCGGCGGCACATTGATCCGGCGCATGTCGCCGTGGATCCGGATCATCGGCGGCAGGCCGGCCGACAGATGCAGGTCCGACGCCTTGTTCTTGGCCGAGAAGGCCAGAAGCTGCGCGATGTCCATCTTATAATGACCCCCGACTTTTTTATGTCGCCCGGGCGTCGCAATGGCGCTCCGAGACGCGCTCCGAGCCGTCGATTCGACGTGCCGGAACCCTTGTTTATTTGTAACAAACGTCGCCGGATTATGTCTGTAATCGCCGCCAACTTGCAAGCCGTGCGTCAGCGGATCACAACGGCCTGCACACTGGCTTCGCGCGATGCTGCGGGTGTCACATTGCTGGCCGTTTCCAAGACGTTCGACGCCCACGCGGTGCGTGCCGCGCACGCCGCCGGTCAGCGCCTGTTCGGCGAGAACTACGTGCAGGAAGGCGTAGCCAAGATGGACGCGCTGGCCGATCTGCGCACCGGTCCGGACCCGATCTCCTGGCATTTCATCGGCCCGCTGCAAAGCAACAAGACCCGCGCGGTGGCCGAGCGCTTTGACTGGGTCCACAGCATCGACCGGCTCAAGATTGCCGAACGGCTGTCTGCGCAGCGCCCCGAGCACTTGCCGCCGCTGCAGATCTGCCTCGAAATCAACATCAGCCGTCAAGCCAGCAAGCATGGCCTGCTGCCGGACTTCGACGGCGTGCTTGCGGTGGCGCGCGCCGTCTCGGCCCTGCCCCGTCTGCAATTGCGCGGCCTGATGGCGGTGCCCGAGCCCACCGACGACCCCGCCGCGCGACGCCGGCCCTTTGCCGCCTTGAACGCCCTCGCCGATCAGCTGCACGAGGCGGGCATCCCGCTCGATACCCTGTCGATGGGCATGTCCGCCGACCTGGAAGACGCGATTGCCGAAGGCGCGACCATCGTCCGCGTCGGCAGTGCCATCTTCGGGGCGCGGCATTATGCCAACGCCTGAATTCCTGTTTTCTCTCACACCACAACTCTCATGCTCGACACTCTGAAACTCGGCTTCATCGGCGGCGGCAACATGGCAGCGGCCCTCATCGGCGGCCTGATCGCCAAGGGCGCGCACGGCGCCAACATCGTGGTGGTAGACCCGACCGAACCCGCGCGCAGTCGCGCCGAGCAGACCTGGGGCGCCCGCACGGCCGCCACTCCGGGCGCAGAACTCGCCGACCGCGACGTGATCGTCCTGGCAGTCAAGCCGCAGCAGATGCGGGAGGTATGCGCACAACTGGCGCCGCACCTGGGCGACAGCCTGGTGCTGTCGGTGGCGGCCGGCATCCGCATTCAGGATCTGTCGCGCTGGCTGAATGGCCACGCTCGCATCGTGCGGGGGATGCCCAACACGCCGGCGCTCTCAGGCCTCGGCATGACAGGCCTGGCCGCGAACGCCGGCCTGTCGGAGGACGACCGCGCCACGGCCAGCGCCATCGCCAACGCCGTCGGCAAAAGCGTCTGGGTGCCGAGCGAAGCGCAGATCGACGCCGTCACGGCCATCTCGGGCAGCGGCCCGGCGTATGTGTTCTATTTCATCGAGGCGATGCAGCAGGCTGCGCAGGAGCTGGGCCTGTCTGCCGAAGACGGCCGTACGCTGGCGGTGGAAACGTTCCTCGGTGCGGCCACGCTGGCGGGCCAGTCGGCCGAACCCGTGGAACTGCTGCGTGAGCGCGTGACGTCCAAGGGCGGGACGACTTATGCAGCGCTGACGTCGATGGAGGGCGCCGGCGTCAAGGCGGCGTTTGTGCGCGCCATGCACGCTGCGGCCGCACGCGGCAAGGAAATGGGCGAAGAATTGGGCCGCGACTGATCGACACTGCAACGAACGGACGGCATCAGCGCATGGACGCCGGTCTCTTCGTCATCGAACAGCCGGGGCTGTTCAAGGCAGCGATGGTGCTTGCTTTGCCACTGGCGTACTGGCTGTGGCACCGGTTCTTTGAAGATCGCCACGGTTTTCTGCGCAGCCTGCGCATGGCGCTGCAGCCTGACATCGTGTCGGCGCTGCGCGGCGAATATCCGGATGCCTTCTGGGAGATGCTGCGCGTACTCGCCCTTGCGGCGGGCTGCGCAGCCGGCCTCACGCTCATTTACAAGGGACTGTGCCTCGTCCTCTAGCGCAGCGCATACGCCGCCGCAACGCCCGCAAACAGGCAGGCGCCCAGCCAGTTGTTGTGACGGAAGACAAAGAAGCATTTCATCCGGTCACGCGTCTGCAGCATCGGGTAGTACCACAGCGCCAGCGCCACCGCTGCGGCAAACCCGATCCAATACGCCACACCCAGCGCCATCACATGGCCGGCCCAGGCCATGATCCCGAAGAAGCCGGCATAGCACAGCATGATCGCCGCCACATCGAAGCGGCCAAACGTGATGGCCGACGTCTTGATGCCGATGAGCAGGTCGTCATCCCGATCGACCATCGCATAGGCGGTGTCGTAGGCGACGGCCCAGAACACGTTGCCGACGAGCATCAGCCACGCCAGCACGGGCACGTGGTCCTGCACCGCTGCGTAGGCCATCGGAATGCCGAAGCCGAACGCAATCCCCAGGTATGCCTGCGGAATCGCAAAGAAGCGCTTGAAGAACGGGTACGTGCCGGCAATCAGCACCGCCGCCACCGACATCCACTTGGTCAGCGCATTGAGCGGCAGGATCAGCGTGAAAGCGGTGATGGACAGCACGGCTGCCAGGGCCAGCGCCTCCCACGGCGCGATGAGGCCGGCGGTGATCGGCCGCTCCTTGGTGCGCTTGACGTGCTTGTCGAAATCCCGGTCGGCCCAGTCGTTCACGGCGCACCCGGCCGAGCGCATCAGGAACGTGCCGACCGTGAAGATCACCACCAGCGAGACCGGTGGATGTCCCTCGGCGGCCATCCACAATGCCCACAGCGTCGGCCACAGCAGGAGCAGCGTGCCGATCGGTTTGTCCATGCGCATGAGGCGCGCGTAGAGCACGGGGCGGCTGGGCTGGGCAGCAGACGATTGCATCAGAATCACCAAGGAAAAATGGCGCCTGCACGAGGCAAGGCGCCATTTTAGTCCCGACGCGCGGTCAGGCCGCCAGATCGAAACGGTCCAGGTTCATCACTTTTACCCAGGCCGCCACGAACTCGCGGAGGAAGCGGTCCTTGCCGTCGGCGCTGCCGTACACCTCGGCCAGCGCACGCAGGATCGAATTCGAACCGAACACCAGGTCCACACGTGTGCCCGTCCACTTCAGCTCGCCGGTCTTGCGGTCGTAGCCTTCGTAGATGTCACCGGCGGGCTTCCATTCGGTGCCCATGTCGAGCAGGTTGACGAAGAAGTCGTTCGTCAGCGCGCCAGGGGTCTTTGTGAAGACACCGTGCTGGCTGCCGTCTGCGTTGATGTTGATGGCGCGCAGACCGCCGATCAGCACGGTCAGCTCGGGCGCCGTCAGCGTCAGCAATTGCGCCTTGTCGAGCAGCAGTACTTCGGCCGGCACCGCGAACTTCGTCTTCTCGTAGTTGCGGAAGCCATCGGCCACCGGTTCCAGCACCGAGAACGACGCGGCATCTGTCTGTTCCTGCGTGGCGTCGACGCGGCCCGGCGTGAACGGCACGGTGAGCGTCGTGCCGGCGGCCTTGGCGGCCAGCTCAATGCCCACGCTGCCAGCCAGCACGATCACATCCGCCAGCGATGCCTTGCCCGAGGCGCGCTGGATCGCTTCCAGCCTGGCCAGCGTCCCGGCCACGGCCTGGTTGACGGCCCAATCGTTCTGCGGCGCCAGGCGAATGCGTGCACCGTTGGCCCCGCCGCGCTTGTCCGAGCCGCGGAACGTCGAGGCCGAAGCCCAGGCCACCGCCACCAGTTCCGAGGCCGACAGGCCGGATTCCGCAATCTTCGCCTTGAGGTCGGCGATATCGGCGTCGGTCGGCTGGTGCACGGCTGCCGGCAGCGGGTCTTGCCAGATCAGGTCTTCGCGCGGCACTTCCGGGCCGAGGTAGCGCGACTTTGGGCCCAGGTCACGGTGCGTGAGCTTGAACCACGCACGCGCAAAGGCTTCGGCAAAGGCCTGCGGGTTGTTCAGGAAGCGGCGGGAGATCTTCTCGTAGGCCGGGTCGAAGCGCAGCGACAGGTCGGTCGTCAGCATCGTGGGCTTGCGCTTGGGCGAGTCCGGCGTCGGGCCGGGGATGACCGCTTCCGCGTCTTTGGCGACCCACTGCAGCGCGCCGGCCGGGCTCCTCTCCTGCACCCATTCGTACTTGAACAGATTCTCGAAGAAGAAGTTGCTCCATTGCGCGGGCGTCTGCGTCCAGGTGACTTCGAGCCCGCTGGTGATGGCGTCCGCGCCCTTGCCGGTGCCATACGTGCTGGCCCAGCCCAGGCCTTGCGCTTCCAGCGGCGCGGCCTCGACATCGGCGCCAACGTGGCTGGCCGGCCCGGCACCGTGCGTCTTGCCGAACGTGTGGCCGCCGGCGATCAACGCCACGGTTTCTTCATCGTCCATCGCCATGCGGGCGAAGGTTTCGCGGATGTCCTTGGCCGCCTCGAGCGGATCGCCAGGGGCGTGCTCGGGGCCTTCCGGGTTCACGTAGATCAGGCCCATCTGCACCGCCGCGAGCGGGTTGGCGAGGTTGCGCTCGCCCGAATAGCGCGTGGCTTCCAGCCACTTGGTCTCGTTGCCCCAGTAGACGTCGTTGTCCGGTTCCCAGGTGTCTTCGCGACCGCCGGCAAAGCCGAACGTGCGCAAGCCCATGGTTTCGAGCGCGACGTTGCCTGTCAGGATCAGCAGATCGGCCCACGAGATGGCCTGACCGTACTTCTGCTTGATCGGCCACAGCAGGCGGCGCGACTTGTCGATGTTGACGTTGTCGGGCCACGAGTTGAGCGGCGCGAAACGCTGCTGGCCGCGTCCTGCGCCACCGCGGCCATCGCCCGTGCGGTAGGTGCCGGCAGCGTGCCACGCCATGCGGATGAACTGCGGGCCGTAGTGACCGAAGTCGGCCGGCCACCAGTCCTGCGAGTCAGTCATCAGTTTGCGCAGGTCGGCCTTGAGGGCGTCATAGTCGAGCGACTTGAACGCCTCGCGGTAATTGAACTGCTTGCCGAGCGGATCGGACTTCTCGGAATGCTGGTTCAGCAGATCAACGCGCAGTTGATTGGGCCACCAGTCCTTGTTGGACGTACCGCCACCGAAGGTGTGGGAAGCAGCGGGGCCATGGCCGGAAAACGGGCATTTAGCTTCAGTCGTCATCATTCTCTCGTTGAGGTCTGGGGAGTGATGTGCCCCACCCCGGCAACCGTGCCGGCCGCCGGAGGGAGCCCAGTTCGCTGCTGTTGAAACGCCCGTCAAAGGCGTGGCGATACGGCCATCAAGGCATTACGCCAGCAGGGAGCGCAGCATCCACGCGGTCTTCTCGTGAATGTCCATGCGTTGGGTGAGCAGGTCTGCCGTCGGTTCGTCGGCGGCCTTGTCGACATCCGGGAACAGGCTACGGGCGGTGCGCGTCACGGCTTCGTGGCCGGCCACCAGCTCGCGCACCATGTCCATTGCCTCGGGCACGCCCTTCGATTCGGGAATCGACGACAGCTTGGCGAACTCCGAATACGAACCCGGCGCCGGATAACCGAGCGCACGAATGCGTTCGGCCACCGGGTCGACGGCATTCCACAGCTCGTTGTACTGCGTCTCGAACATCAGATGCAGCGTGTTGAACATCGGACCGGTGACGTTCCAGTGGAAGTAGTGCGTCTTCAGGTAGAGCGAATACGTATCGGCCAGCAGGCGCGACAGGCCTTCGGCGATCTTCTTGCGGTCCTTGTCGGCAATACCGATGTTGATCTGGGCTGCGGCCACTGCGCCGCCGTTCTTCTTTGCCATCTGAAATCCCCTGGAAAAGTGGTGTGCAAAATCGCGAGTGCCGACCGAAATCAGATCAGCCACGCGAGCGTCCAGCCTTGCTTTCGGTTGCCAGGCCCGCTGCGAGTTCCGAGCATGGCATCGCCCTGTGACGAAACCACGCGCGAACGGCAACCGGACGGTCAGGCCGTCAACTGCACCATGCTGTGCAGGAGGACGATCATAGCGCCCGCCGCCACAATGACCAGGCCAATCTGCTTGCGCACCCACTTGCGTTGCAGGCGGGCAGATTCCGCCAGGCGCGTGCCCCGACCACCGGCCGCGCTTCCCGGCATGCCGGACAGCATCGGCACCTCGGCCTGCGCGGCGCGCACCGTGTGAGCAAACCCCTGCCATTCCGAAACGAACATCCGCACCATTGCCACGATCTTTCCTCCTTGCAGTCCAGCGCCCTTTCGCGAACCTCAGGTCAATGCGATTCACCGTAGACGGCCAGCCACTCCAGCACGGCTGCAACGGCATCTGAGGCAAGGCGGGTGGACATGACTGGCTCCAGCAATCAGCGGCGAGCCGGCTGGCTCACCATGGAAAGCAGTCTACCTTCGTGCTATTGATTCGTGAATTTGATTGTTTTTATCTATGAATTAGACGTGCGCTATGGCCGTCATGCAAAAAGGACGGCCCTCTGACGTCTTCAGTGGAGAAGCGGCGCGGGCGGCAAGTGCTTGACGCCCGGCAGGTCACATTGGGAGACCGCCTTGGCCACCGCCTCGATGGCGGCGATGCGGGTGAAGCTCTTGCGCCAGGCCAGCACGACGCGGCGGTCGGGCACCGGCTCCTGGAACGGCACATACGTCAGCAGGTCATTGCTGGCCGGCTGCATGCTGGGGACCGAGGTGCGCGGCAGCACGGTGATGCCGACGCCGCTGGCCACCATGTGGCGAATCGTCTCCAGCGACGAGCCCTCGAACGTTTTCTGGATGCCGTCGGCGTTCTGCGAAAAGCGCGACAGCTCGGGGCACACGCCCAGCACGTGATCGCGGAAGCAATGTCCGTTGCCGAGCAGCAGCATCGTCTGCTGCTTGAGCGCTTCCGGGTCCACAGCTTCCACCTTGGCGAGTTCATGGCCGCGCGGTACCGCCACGACGAACGGTTCGTCGTACAGCGGCATGGTCATGAGGCCCGTCTCGGGAAACGGCTCGGCCATGATGGCGCAGTCGATTTCGCCCTGCTTGAGCAACTCCACCAACCGCACCGTGAAGTTCTCCTGCAGCATCAGCGGCATTTGCGGCACGGTGTCGATCATCTGCTTGACCAGCGCCGGCAGCAGGTACGGCCCGATCGTATAGATCACACCGAGGCGCAGCGGCCCCGCAAGCGGGTCCATGCCCTGCTTGGCGATCTCGCGGATCGCCATGGTCTGCTCGAGCACGCGCTGCGCCTGCGTGACGATCTGCTCGCCGACGGGCGTGACGCTGACTTCCGACGCCCCGCGCTCGAAGATTTGCACGGCCAGTTCGTCTTCGAGCTTCTTGATGGCGACCGACAGCGTCGGCTGCGAGACGAAGCAGGCCTCGGCCGCGCGCCCGAAGTGGCGTTCGCGCGCAACGGCAACGATGTACTTGAGTTCGGTGAGCGTCATGGCAATCAATCGGCTTTTGGATGTCGATAGATTTTACCTTGTGACGGGGGATGTTGCTGGGTCCGCGCCGAATGCCTTTTACCGCACTCGCGGTCGATGGAGGCGCGGCCCCGTGCGACACGCCGGTCCGACTGCATCGCCGAAACGACAGGGGTGCAGCTTGCATCGCTGTTGCACGGATTCCTGCATGAGTGCGGCAAGGCGCGACAGCCGCCGGATCCGCGCCGACATGATGGACTGGGCGTGCGACGCCGCTACACGCGCAGGTAATGTTCGCGCTCGCCCAGCCAGCGCTTGAGGTGCGCATCCACCGCTTCCGGAAAGCGCGCGAGCATGGCCTGCGCCGCTTCCTGCGCAAATTCGACCAGCCAGGCATCGTGGTTCAGATCGGCAAAGCGCAGCATGGCCTCGCCCGATTGCCGTGCACCGAGGAATTCGCCCGGGCCGCGGATCTCCAGGTCGCGCCGGGCGATCTCGAAGCCGTCGGTGGTCTCGCGCATGGTCTGCAGGCGCTGCTTGGCCGTGGGCGACAGCGGCGCCTGGTACAGCAGCACGCACACGGATTCCGCCGTGCCGCGCCCCACGCGCCCGCGCAACTGGTGCAACTGGGCAAGGCCGAAACGCTCGGCGTGTTCGATCACCATCAGCGAGGCATTGGGCACGTCCACGCCGACTTCGATGACGGTGGTGGCCACGAGCACGTGCAGCTCGCCGCTGGCAAACGCGCTCATCACGGCCGCCTTGTCGGCAGACGGCAGGCGCCCGTGCACCAGGCCGACCTTCAACCCCTGGAGGCTTTGCGAAAGGGTCTCGAAGGTTTCCACCGCGGTCTGCAGCTGCAGCGCTTCGCTCTCTTCGATGAGCGGGCAGACCCAGTAGACCTGCCGCCCCTCGCGCGCGGCGGCGTAGATGCGCTCGATCACCTCGTCGCGGCGGGCGTCGTTCACCAGGCGCGTGACCACGGGCGTGCGGCCGGGCGGCAGTTCGTCGATGGCCGAGACGTCGAGATCCGCGTAATACGTCATTGCCAGCGTGCGCGGAATTGGCGTCGCCGACATCATGAGCTGGTGCGGCACCGGGGCGTTGGCGGCTGGCGCTTCGGTGCCGCTGGTCTTGCCGCTGGATTTGCCGCGCAAGGCGAGACGCTGCGTCACACCGAAGCGGTGCTGTTCGTCCACCACCGCCAGCCCCAGGCGTGCGAACGTGACGGCGTCCTGGATGAGCGCATGCGTGCCGATCACGAGTTGCGCCGTGCCTGCGGCCACCCGGGCGGCGGCTTCGTCCTTCTGTTTGCGCCTGAGGCTGCCGGCCAGCCAGACGATGTCCACGCCGAGCGGCTCCAGCCATGCAGTGAGCTTGCGGTAGTGCTGCTCGGCCAGCAGTTCGGTCGGCGCCATCAACGCGGCCTGCCAGCCCGCATCGATGGCCTGGCATGCAGCCAGCGCGGCGATGACGGTCTTGCCGCTCCCCACGTCGCCCTGCAGCAGCCGCTGCATCGGATACGGGTGCGCGAGGTCGGCGCCGATCTCTTCCCACACGCGCGCCTGGGCGCCCGTCAGGTTGAACGGCAGTGCCTGCATGAAGCGCGCGAGCAAGCCATTGCTGCCGGTGGCGCGCAGCACGGGCGCGGTGCGCATGCGACGCGCGGCCTGCGCCCGCTTGAGCGAGAGCTGCTGCGACAGCAGTTCGTCAAACTTGATGCGCAGCCACGCCGGATGCGTGCGTTCGACCAGGCTGTGCTCGTCCACGTCGGGCGTGGGCTGGTGCAGCAACCGCACCGCCTCGGCGGGCGGCATCAGTTTCAACGGCGCGAGCGGCCCGGTGAGGAGGCTGTTCGGCAGCGTTTCGGGCAGCGGCGTACGCGTGAGCGTGTTCAGGATCGCCTTGCGCAGATACGCCTGCGGCACCCCGGCCACCGTCGAATACACCGGCGTCAGCCGGTCGGGCAGCGGCTCGTCCTCGGCCACGGCGCGCACGGTGGGGTGGACCATCTCCGCGCCGAAGAAGCCGCCGCGCACCTCGCCGCGCACGCGCAGCCGCACGCCTTCGGCCATCTGCTTGACCTGGCTGCCGTAGAAATTGAGAAAGCGCAGCACGAGTTCGCCGGAATCGTCGGCGATATGCACGACGAGCTGCCGGCGCGGCCGGAACGCCACTTCGTTGCGCGTGACCGTGCCTTCGACCTGCGCGGCCCAGCCGGTGTTGGCGCGCGCGATGGCCTCGGCGATGGTCAGAAGCGTGGTTTCGTCCTCATAGCGCATCGGCAGATGCAGGACGAGATCGACGTCGCGGTGCAGGCCCAGCTTGGCGAGCTTGTCCGCCGGGCGGGCGGCCTTGGGCGCCTTGTCGGCCGCCGCCCCGCGCTTTGGCTGGGGCGCCGGCGCGGTATCAGCGTCGGGCATCAGAGCGGCATCAGGGGCGGAGCGGGCGCGAGGCGGCACAGGACGTTTACAATGGCGAACTTTGCGGTGTCGCCCGATTGTACCGGCGCCCGCCACCCTCACCTGGTGCAATCCACGTCTGCGCCACTTCTCATGCTGACGCTGTCCGATTTCGATTTCGATCTGCCGCCCGAGCTGATCGCGCAAACCGCCCTGCCCGACCGCACCGCGAGCCGCCTGCTGGCCCTTCGCCGTGAGGCCGACGGCGTGCATTTTGACGATCGCCAGTTCTCCGACCTGGTCGACTACGTACGCCCCGGCGACCTGCTGGTCTTCAACGACACGCGCGTCATCAAGGCGCGCTTCTTCGGCCAGAAAGCCAGCGGCGGCAAGGTCGAAGTGCTGGTGGAGCGGCTGCTGGACGAGCACACCGTGCTCGCGCAGATCCGCTCGAGCAAGTCCCCCGTGGAAGGCACCACGCTGCGCCTGGCCGATGCCTTCGATGTGACGGTGGGCCCGCGCGCCGAGCCGTTCTTCACGCTGCGCTTTCCGCAGCCGGCGCTGGACCTGATCGAGCAGCACGGCCGCCTGCCGCTGCCGCCGTACATCGAGCACGACCCCGACAGCTTTGACGAAACGCGCTACCAGACTGTGTATGCGCGCAATCCCGGCGCCGTCGCGGCGCCCACGGCGGGCCTGCATTTCGACGATGCGCTGTTCGCCAGGCTCGATGCGATGGGCGTCAAGCGCGGCTTCCTCACTCTGCACGTGGGCGCGGGCACGTTCCAGCCGGTGCGTGTGGAGAACATCGCCGAGCACCGCATGCACAGCGAGTGGTACGCCATCTCGCCGGAACTGGCGGACACCATTCGCGCCACGCGGGCCGCGGGCGGGCGCGTGATCGCGGTCGGCACGACCTCCATGCGCGCACTGGAATCGGCGGCGCTGCCCGACGGGACGCTGCAGGCCGGCAGCGGCGACACCGATATCTTCATCACGCCGGGTTATCGCTTCCGGGTGGTCGATGCGCTGGTGACCAACTTCCACCTGCCCAAATCGACGCTGCTGATGCTGGTGTCGGCGTTTGCGGGCATGCAGGCCATCCGCGACGCTTACCGGCATGCCATTGCCCAGCGCTATCGCTTCTTCAGCTACGGCGACGCCATGCTGCTCACGCGCGCCCCATCCGAACCCGGCGACACCGGATCCCCCTGACCATGCTCAAGTACGAACTCCTCACCACCGATGGCCTCGCCCGGCGCGGCCGCATGACCCTGAACCACGGTGTGGTGGAAACGCCCATCTTCATGCCGGTGGGCACCTATGGCGCAGTCAAGGCGATGTCGCCGGCGGAGCTCGAGGACATCGGCGCGCAGATCATCCTGGGCAACACCTTCCACCTGTGGCTGCGTCCGGGCCTCGACGTGATGGATGCACACAAGGGCCTGCACGGCTTCAATGGCTGGGACAAGCCCATCCTGACCGATTCCGGCGGTTTCCAGGTGTTTTCGCTGGGCGATCTGCGCAAGATCACCGAAGAAGGCGTGACGTTCGCCTCGCCCATCAATGGCGACCGGCTGTTCCTGTCGCCGGAAATCTCCATGCAGATCCAGCGCCGGCTGAACTCCGACATCGTCATGCAGTTCGACGAATGCACGCCGTACAAGATCGGCGATCGTCCGGCCACCGAGGCGGAAGCCGCGGCCTCGATGCGCATGAGCCTGCGCTGGGCGCAGCGCTCGCGCAATGAATTCGAGCGCGAAGGCAATCCGAACGCGCTGTTCGGCATCGTGCAGGGCGGCATGTTCGAGCACCTGCGCGATGAATCGCTGGCCGGCCTGCAGGCGATCGACGCCGACGCCGGCGGCCAGGGCTTCGGCGGCTACGCCATCGGCGGTCTGTCCGTCGGCGAGCCCAAGGAAGACATGATGCGCGTGCTGCAGCACGTGGCGCCGCGTCTGCCGGCCAACAAGCCGCATTACCTGATGGGCGTGGGTACGCCGGAAGATCTGGTGGCGGGCGTCGCCGCGGGCGTCGACATGTTCGACTGCGTGATGCCGACCCGCAACGCGCGCAACGGCTGGCTCTTCACCCGCTTTGGCGACATCAAGATCAAGAACGCGGTACACCGCAACGATCCGCGCCCGCTGGACGAGACTTGCGGCTGCTACACCTGCAGCAATTTCTCGCGCGCCTACCTGCACCACCTGCAGCGCGTCGGCGAGATCCTGGGTGCCCGCCTGAACACCATCCACAATCTCTATTACTACCTGGAATTGATGGCCGAAATGCGCGCTGCCATTGAATCGCACGGCTTTGCTGCTTTCCAGGCGCGCTTCGCCGCAGACCGCGCGCGCGGAGCCCTGTAAGCCGCCGATCCGGGGCGCCGGGCGCGCCCATTTGCCGCAGCACCGCGATGGTAGAATGTCCGGTCCGATTTTTGACCGATTGACGAACCATTACGGAGTTTTGACGTGTTCCTCATTTCCGACGCTTACGCGCAAACCGCACCGGCGGCTGGTGGTGCAGCAGGTGGCCTGATGAGCTTCCTGCCCATCATCCTGATGTTCGTGGTGCTGTGGTTCATCATGATCCGCCCGCAAATGAAGCGCCAGAAAGAAACCAAGGCGATGCTCGAAGCCCTGGCCAAGGGCGACGAAGTCGTCACCGCCGGCGGCATCCTCGGCAAGGTGACGAAGGTGGCCGAGCAGTTCGTCACCGTCGAAATCGCTGCCAACACCGAAATCACCGTCCAGAAGAGCGCCGTGACGGCCGTGCTGCCCAAGGGCACGCTCAAGGCGCTGTAATCCGATCCGGCTTGACCGGCGCCGTGCCGCATGCGCGGCAGCGGCGCCAGGACTCCAGGCAGCGCCTCGGGCACTGACCACCATCCAAGATGAATCGCTATCCGCTCTGGAAATACCTTGTGATCCTGGTGGCGCTTGCCATCGGGTTCCTCTATACGCTGCCGAACTTCTTCGGCGAGGCGCCTGCCGTGCAGGTGTCTTCCGGCAAGGCGACCGTCAAGGTCGACCTGAACACGCAGAAGCAGGTGGAGAGCCTGCTGGCCGCGGCCAACATACAGCCCAACGGCGTGTTCTTCGACACCAACGGCGCCTCCAGCAGCGTGCGCGTGCGTTTTGCCGACACCGACACGCAGCTCAAGGCCAAGGACGCGCTCGCCCGCGGCCTGAACACCGATCCGAATGATCCGACCTACATCGTCGCGCTGAACCTGCTGTCGGGCTCGCCGCGCTGGCTGACCGCCATCCACGCGCTGCCGATGTACCTTGGCCTGGACCTGCGTGGCGGCGTGCACTTCCTGCTGCAGGTCGACATGAAGGGCGCGCTGACCAAGAAGCTCGACTCGCTGGCGGGCGACATCCGCACGCAACTGCGCGACAAGGGCATCCGCCACAACGGCATCGACCGCAACGGCTCGGCCCTGACCATCAAGTTCGGCAGCGCCGACGATGCCGAGCGCGCCCGCGGCATGCTGGCCGACTCCATGCGCGAGCTCGCTTTCAACGTCGACAAGACGGCCGATGGCGCCACGCTCACCGGCACCTTCACCGCTGCGGCGATGAAGGAAGTGCAGGACAACGCCATCAAGCAGAACATCGTCACGCTGCACAACCGCGTGAACGAACTCGGCGTGGCCGAACCGGTGATCCAGCAGCAGGGACCGGACCGCATCGTCGTCCAGCTGCCCGGCGTGCAGGACACCGCCAAGGCCAAGGACATCATCGGCCGTACCGCCACCCTCGAAGCGCGCCTGGCCGACCCGAATGCGCCGCTGCTGCCGCGCGCCGACGACCCGGTACCGCTCGGCGACGAGCTCTTCACGCAGGGCCGCGGTGCGCCGGTGCTGCTGCAGAAGCAGGTGATCTTCACGGGCGACCGCATCACCAGCGCCTCCGCCGGCTTCGACCAGAACCACAATCCGTCGGTCGACATCACACTCGATGGCCAGGGGGGCCGCGTGCTGCGCGACGTGTCGCGCGAGAACATCGGCAAGCGCATGGGCATCGTGCTCTTCGAGAAGGGCAAGGGCGAAGTGCTGACGGTGGCGACCATCCAATCGGAACTGGGCTCGCGCTTCCAGATCACGGGCATGGGTTCGACGGAGGCGTCGGCTGACCTCGCGCTGCTGCTGCGCGCCGGCTCGCTCGCCGCGCCGATGGAGATCATCGAAGAACGCACGATCGGCCCTTCGCTCGGTGCCGACAACATCCGCAAGGGTTTTGACTCCGCAGCGTACGGCTTTGCCGCCGTCTCGCTGTTCATGATCGTGTACTACATGCTGTTCGGCGCCTTCTCGGTGGTGGCGCTGGGCGTGAACGTGTTGCTGCTGATCGCCATCCTGTCGATGCTGCAGGCCACGCTGACCCTGCCGGGCATTGCGGCCATCGCGCTGGCACTCGGCATGGCCATCGACGCCAACGTGCTGATCAACGAGCGCATCCGTGAAGAACTGCGCAACGGCGCCTCGGCGCAGATGGCGATCGCCGCCGGCTTCGAGCGCGCCTGGGCGACCATCCTCGATTCGAACGTGACCACGCTGATCGCCGGCCTGGCGCTGCTGGCGTTCGGTTCGGGCCCGGTGCGCGGCTTTGCGGTGGTGCACTGCCTGGGCATCCTGACCTCGATGTTCTCGGCGGTGTTCTTCAACCGCGCCCTGGTCAATCTCTGGTATGGCCGCCGCAAGAAGCTGCAGGGCCTGGCGATCGGCCAGGTATGGAAGCCCGGCAACAGCCAGTCGCCGGCGCAGCAGTAAGGCACATCCACCACTGAATCTTGCATAACCGGCACCGGCCCAGCACACCAGGGCCGGTTGCCACAAAGGGCAGACCATGGAGTTTTTCCGCATCCGCCGCGACATTCCGTTCATGAAGCACGCGTTGATTCTCAACGCCGTGTCGTTCCTGACGTTTATCGCCGCTGTCTTCTTCCTGTTCCACAAGGGGCTGCACCTGTCGGTGGAGTTCACGGGTGGCACGGTGATGGAAGTCGCCTACACCCAGGCCGCCGATCTGCCGAAGATCCGCGCCGACGTTGAAAAGCTGGGCTACGCCGATGCGCAGGTGCAGAACTTCGGCACCTCGCGCGACGTGATGATCCGCCTGCCGCTCAAGAACGGCCCCGACGGCAAGCCCATCGCCTCGGCCGTGCAAAGCCAGCAGGTGATGGCGGCCCTGAATGCCGCCAGCCCCGACGCCAAGCTGCAGCGCGTCGAGTTCGTCGGCCCGCAGGTGGGCAAGGAGCTCGCCACGGACGGCCTGCTGGCGCTGCTGTTCGTGGTGGTCGGCATCGTGATCTACCTGTCGGTGCGCTTCGAGTGGAAGTTCGCCGTGGCGGGCGTGATCGCCAACCTGCACGACATCGTCATCATCCTGGGCTTCTTCGCGTTCTTCCAGTGGGAGTTCTCCCTGTCGGTGCTGGCGGCCGTGCTGGCGGTGCTCGGCTATTCGGTGAACGAATCCGTGGTGATCTTCGACCGGATCCGCGAGGCATTCCGCAAGTACCGGAAGATGAACACGCACGAGATCATCGATCACGCCATCACCAGCACGATCTCGCGCACGATCATCACGCACGGTTCGACGGAAATGATGGTGCTGTCGATGCTGGTGTTCGGCGGCCCGACGCTGCACTACTTCGCCCTCGCGCTGACCATCGGCATTTTGTTCGGCATCTATTCGTCGGTGTTCGTGGCGGCGGCGCTGTGCATGTGGCTCGGCGTCAAGCGCGAAGACCTTGTCAAGGGCGAGAAAAAGGCCGGCGGCCCGAAGGATGACCCGAACTTCGGCGCACAGGTCTGACCCCTCCCCGGCGGCCCCGCAGGCAACAAAAAGCCCCGCAATCGCGGGGCTTTTTCTTGGGCGTCGCGCGCTTACTGCTGGGCGACGTTCGTGTCCTGCTTGATGCCCTCGACCTGGATCTTCAGCTTGGTTTCCATGTTGAAACCGTAGGCCTTGCCGTAGTCGAGGCCGAACTCGTCCCGCTTGAACGTCACTTCGGCGTCGGCGCCGCACACTTCGCGCTTGAGCATCGGGTGCTGCATGCACTTGAACGAATCGATTTCCATCTTGACCGGCTTGGTCACGCCGCGCAGCGTGAGCTGACCCTCGGCTTCGGTCGGCACGTCGCCCTTGAACTTGGTGAATTCGCCCTTGAACGTGGCGGTCGGGTACTTGGCCACGTCGAACAGGTCGGGGCTCTTGGCGTGCTCGTTCATCTTGGCGTGACCGAAGTCGATGCTGTCGGTCTGCACGGTCACGTCGATGGTGCCCTTCTTGGCCTGGCGGTCCAGGGTCACGGTGCCGCTGGACTTTTCGAACTTGCCGCGCCACTTCGACAGCCCGCCCATGTGGTCGGCTTCGAAGCTCGGGTAGGTGTGGCTCGGGTCCAGCTGATACGTGGCCGGTGCAGCAAAGGCGGCGCTGGCTGCAACAGCCGACAGTGCGGCAACGAGGGTACGCAATTTCATGAGAACTCCTGCGGAGAAAAGCGGCGATTGAGCCGAAAAAACGTCGGGTGGATAACCTGATCCAGCAAGTTACTTCTTGGCGATGACGACGCGGAACTTGATCGTCACGTCGTCCGCGACGACGGACGTATCCTTCCATTCACCATCGCCGACCTTGAACGCGTTGCGCTTGATGGGCAGCGCACCTTCAAAGACCTGGTTGGCGCCTTCCTGCCTGAAGGTGACGGGCGCGGTCACATCCTGCGTGACACCCTTGATGGTCAGCTTGCCGACCACATCCACCTTGCCGCCCGCGCCCGGCTTGAACGCCGACGAGACGAAGGTGGCTTTCGGATACTTGGCGGCGTCAAACCAATCCTTCTTCTTCAGTTCGTCGTTGTAGGCCTTGTCGCCCACGTCGACGCTGTTGATATCGATGTCGACCTTGGCCGTGGAAGCGGCCACGTTGGCAGGGTTGTAGTTGACGGTGGCGTCGAACTTGCCGAACTTGATGTCCATCGGCACACCGAGCTGCTTGCCGGTGGCCGTGACGCTGCTCTTGGCGGCGTCCACCTGGGCAACGGCCGATACCGACACGGCAGCAATCGAGAGCGCGCCGGCGGCAACCAGGGCAATCGCGCGGGGGCGCACAAAGCGTTTCATCATCAGACTCCTTCGGTCAGGCCGGATCGTGCCGGCAATCTTGGTCAAGACGGAGAACAACGGGCGCCGGCGTGCACCGGCATCTGAAAACCAGAACAGCGGATCGAGAGCGGCCGACTCAGCGCAAGAACGGCACCATGCGGCGCAGCGTGCCGTCACGATCGACCACGTGATGCTTGAGCGCGGCCAGAATGTGCAGCACGACGATGGCGGCCATCGTCCAGTTCAGCCATTCATGCGCTGCGCCGAACACGACCTTGAGCGCATCGCTCTTCTCGAACGGCATCGGCAGTTCCCACAGGCCAAGGTAGACAACCTTGACACCGGCCGCCACGCTGAACAGATAGCCGGTCAGCGGCACGGCCAGGATCAGCAGATACAGCACCAGGTGCGCGCCCTCGGCCGCCTTGTGCTGCCACTTCGGCATACCGGCCACGGGTGCCGGCGCACGGTGCGTGAGGCGCCAAAGCACCCGCAGGACGGCAAAGATCAGCACGGTGATGCCGATCCACTTATGGTACGAGTACAGCTTGAGCTTGGTCGGCGTGAATCCGGGGATATCGGTCATGTACAGACCAAGCCCGAAGGCCGCGAATATCAGCAGCGCGACGATCCAATGCAGCGCGATCGCGGGAGCGCCATAGGCGCCGTCGTCGGCGGCACGCACGGCGAGATTCGGTTGAGCAGCTTGTGACATCGGTTCCCTCGGTTGGAAAGACGCTCGGCGGGTTTGCCTTACGGGCTCAGACATCGGCGCCAGACGATGGTGCATTATTTGCGCGATCGGACGGCCGCAGACGGCCTGCAGTTCACCAACAAGTTCAAATTTTTTGATGTTCGGAAGACCCGCGCGCTAGCCCCGCCCGGCGAATTCTACCCGCGCTCCATAGCAAAACAGCCTCCTCCGTATCGCTACGGAGGAGGCTGTCTTTGTATCAGCCCAACAAATTTTCGGAATGATCAGACGCTGCCGATCCGGCGCGCCAGTTCCGCGGCCTTGCCGATGTAGCTGCCGGGCGTCATGTCAAGCAGCAGCTGGCGGGCGTCTTCGGGAATCGCCAGCGTGGCGATGAATTCACGCAGCGCCTCGCGCGAGATACCCTTGCCCCGCGTCAGTTCCTTCAACTGCTCGTACGGGTTGGCGATGCCGTAGCGGCGCATCACGGTCTGCACCGGCTCGGCCAGGACTTCCCAGCAGTTGTCCAGGTCTTCGGCCAGGCGGGCCGGGTTGGTTTCCAGCTTGCCCAGGCCGCGCAGGCACGCGTCGTACGCGAGCAGGCTGTAGCCGAACGCCACGCCGATGTTGCGCAGCACGGTCGAATCGGTCAGGTCACGCTGCCAGCGCGACACCGGCAGCTTTTCCGACAGGTGGCGCAGCACCGCGTTGGCCAGACCGACGTTGCCTTCCGAGTTTTCGAAGTCGATCGGGTTGACCTTGTGCGGCATGGTCGACGAGCCGATCTCGCCGGCCTTCGTCTTCTGCTTGAAGTAGCCCTGCGAGATGTAGCCCCAGACGTCACGGTCGAGGTCGAGGATGATCGTGTTGGCGCGCGCCACGGCGTCGAACAGTTCGGCCATGTAGTCGTGCGGCTCGATCTGGATCGTGTACGGGTTGAACGTCAGGCCCAGGCGCTGCTCGATCACGTTCTTCGAGAAGGCTTCCCAGTCCAGCGACGGGTAGGCCGACAGGTGCGCGTTGTAGTTGCCGACCGCGCCGTTCATCTTGCCGAGCAGCTCCACGGCCTCGATGCGGCGGATGGCACGGTCCAGGCGCGCGGCCACGTTGGCCATTTCCTTGCCCAGCGTGGTGGGGCTGGCCGGCTGGCCGTGCGTGCGCGAGAGCATCGGCACATCGGCGTTGGCGTGAGCCAGTTCCACCAGGCGCGCCTGGACGCGGCGCAGCGCCGGCACGATCACCGTGTCGCGCGCGCCTTTGAGCATCATGCCGTGCGAGGTATTGTTGATGTCTTCCGATGTGCAGGCAAAGTGGATGAATTCGCTCGCGGCTTCGAGTTCCGGGTTGCCCTTCACGCGCTCCTTCATCCAGTATTCGACGGCCTTCACGTCATGGTTGGTGACGGCTTCGATCTCTTTGATGCGGGCGGCGTCTGCCTCGGCAAAGTTCTCGACCAAGGCCAGCAGCGCGCGCTCGGCGTCGGCCGAAAAACGTGGGATTTCCGCCAGGCCCGCCTGCGACAGGGCGATCAGCCAGTGCACCTCCACCTTCACGCGATTGCGCATGAAAGCGGCTTCCGACAGCCACTCACGCAGCGGATCGGCCTTGGCGGCGTAGCGGCCATCGATGGGAGACAGGGCGGTCAGAGCAGAAAGCGACGACATGGCAGGCGGGGAAAAATGTGAAGGGAATCTCAATCCGGACAACCCGGGCGCCCCATCGAGCGTTGAGTCGGGAGCGCCCGGACGGCGCAAGAGCGAACCCGCGATTTTACCATCCGGCACCCCGGCTTTACGGTCGATCCGACGCCTGACAAGGCGCCCTTTGGTTGAAGCGCTTCGCACGGCACTCGGGAAAGCCCGCAGCTATACTTCCGCCTCCAACATGACATGCCTATGAAACTGATCGGATCGCACGCCAGCCCGTACACCCGCAAGGTGCGCGTGGTCCTGGCAGAAAAGAAAATCGACTACCAGTTCGTGCTGGAAGACGTGTGGAGCGCCAACACGCAGATCCACCAGTTCAACCCGCTCGGCAAGGTGCCCTGCCTGGTGATGGACGACGGTGGCGCCCTGTTCGACTCGCGCGTGATCGCCGAATATGCCGACACGCTGTCGCCCGTGGCGCGGCTGATTCCGCCGTCGGGCCGCGAGCGCGTGGAAGTACGCTGCTGGGAAGCGCTCGCCGACGGGCTGCTCGACGCAGCGCTCATGCTCCGCATCGAACACACGCAGCGCACGCCCGAGCAGCGCAGCGAAACCTGGCTCGCACGCCAGAACCACAAGATCGACGATGCGCTGAAGGCCATGTCGCAGGGCCTGGCCGACAAGACGTGGTGCAACGGCAACCACCTGACGCTGGCCGACATTGCCGTGGGCTGCGCGCTCGGCTACCTCGATTTCCGCCAGCCACAGATCGACTGGCGCGAACGGCACGCCAATCTCGCCGCGTTCTACGCGCGCATGGAAAAACGGCCGAGCTTCATCGAAACCCAGCCGCAGTAAATCGCCGCCCTACACGGCCACCGGATCAAACCGGTCGGCCTGGGCCATCGGCCAGTAACGCTCGTATAGCTGATAACGGTAGCGCCCGGCCAGCAGATCGCCGGGCTCGAGGTATTTGAGCAGCGCCGAGAGCAACTGCACCTCGTTGCCCGACACGCGCCGTACGATGTGGTGCGCACGGAAATCCGCCGGATGCTGCAGCCCCGCTGCCTGCGTCAGCTCCAGCAGTGCATGCAGCGTGTGCCGGTGATATTGATGCACGCGCTCGGCCTTGTCCGGCACCACCAGCGCTTTCTGGCGAGACGGATCCTGCGTGGCCACGCCGGTCGGGCAGCGGTCGGTGTGACATTTCTGCGCCTGGATGCAGCCCAGCGCAAACATGAAGCCGCGCGCCGCGTTGCACCAGTCGGCGCCCATCGCCAGCGTGCGCGCCACGTCGAACGCGGTGACGATCTTGCCCGACGCGCCAATCCTGATCTTGTCACGCAGGTTGGTGCCGACCAGCGTGTTGTGCACCAGCAGCAGCCCTTCCTGCAGCGGTGTGCCGACGTGGTCGGTAAATTCAAGCGGTGCGGCGCCCGTGCCGCCCTCGGCGCCATCCACGACGATGAAGTCCGGCAGGATGCCCGACTCCAGCATCGCCTTGACGATGCCGAAGAACTCCCACGGGTGCCCGATGCACAGCTTGAAGCCGGTGGGCTTGCCGCCGGACAGCGTGCGCAGCCGGTCGACGAATTGCAGCAAACCGAGCGGCGTGGAGAACTCGGAATGCGAAGCCGGCGAGATGCAGTCCTGCCCGATCGGGATGCCGCGCGTGGCGGCAATTTCCGGCGTCACCTTGGCCGCGGGCAGCACGCCGCCGTGGCCCGGCTTGGCACCCTGCGACAGCTTCACCTCGATCATCTTCACCTGCGGGCTGCGCGCCTGCTCGGCGAAGCGCTCGGGGTCGAAGCGGCCGTTGGCGTCGCGGCAGCCGAAATAGCCGGAAGCGACTTCCCAGATCAGGTCGCCGCCTTCTTCGCGGTGGTACGGCGAGATCGAACCCTCGCCCGTGTCATGGATGAAGTTGCCGAGCTTCGCGCCGCGGTTCAGCGCCCGGATGGCGTTGCCCGAGAGCGCCCCGAAGCTCATCGCCGAGATGTTGAACACCGACATCGAATACGGCTGGGCGCGCCCCTCGCCCACCATCACGCGAAAATCGGACGACGCGATGCGCGTAGGCGCGAGCGAGTGGCCGATCCACTCGTGCCCCGGCACCTTCACGTCGACCTCGGTCCCGAACGGGCGGCTGTCGACTTCGCCCTTGGCGCGCTGGTAGACAATGCTGCGCTGGGCCCGCGAGAACGGTTTCTCGTCGGTATCGTCCTCAACGAAGTACTGACGGATTTCGGGGCGGATGAACTCGAACAGGAAACGCAGGTGACCCCACAGCGGGTAGTTGCGCAGCACCGAATGGCGCGTCTGCGTGAGGTCGTGCAGGCCCAGAAGCACGAAGACCCCGGGGATCACCGCGCAGGCCCAGTGCAGGCGCCCCGCCACCGCAAACCCCGCGGTGACGACAAACAACAGCACAACACCCGCGAAGGCCCAGTAACGGCGTGGCAGCATGGCAAACCCTGTGTGGAAGCAAACGTGGGCGCCAGCTTAAACGAGCGCGGCGATGGCCGCAGCCGTCACAACGCCATGTTGCGGAAACCGATCAGGCGACCGCCTTTTCGATGGTGGCCGGCTCGGCCGCGGAAATGATGCCGCCGCCCAGGCACACCTCGCCGTCGTACAGCACGGCGGACTGACCGGGTGTCACGGCCCACTGGGCCTCGGGGAAGCTCAACGTGAGCGCACCCCCGGCAGCACGAACCACGGCGCAGGGCGCGTCGGCCTGGCGATAGCGCGTCTTGGCGGCCAGCAGCGTGCCTTGCGCCGGCGCGTGGCCGGCCACCCAGCTCAGATCGTCAGCGTGCACGGTATGCGCCAGCAGCCACGGGTGGTCGTGACCTTGCACCACATACAACGTGTTGGCCGCCATGTCCTTGCGGGCCACGTACCAGGCATCGCCGTTGCCGTCGCGGCTGCCGCCGATGCCGATGCCCTTGCGCTGCCCCAGCGTGTAGAACGCCAGGCCGATGTGCTCGCCGATGGTCTTGCCGTCCGGCGTCTTGATCGGGCCGGGCTTGGTCGGCAGGTAGCGATTCAGGAAATCGCGAAACGGCCGCTCGCCGATAAAGCAGATGCCGGTGGAATCCTTCTTCTTGGCATTGGGCAGGCCGATCTCCGCAGCAATCTCCCGCACTTTCGTCTTCGGAATCTCCCCCAGCGGAAACAGCGTGCGCGACAGTTGCGCCTGGTTCAGGCGATGCAGGAAATAGCTCTGGTCTTTCGTGTGGTCGAACGCCTTGAGCAACTCGAAGCGGCCGTCGACTTCGCGCACGCGGGCGTAGTGGCCGGTGGCAATGGTGTCGGCGCCGAGCGCCATCGCGTGGTCGAGGAAGGCCTTGAACTTGATCTCGGCGTTGCACAGCACATCGGGGTTCGGCGTGCGGCCGGCCGAGTATTCGCGCAGGAAATCGGCGAACACGCGGTCCTTGTACTCGGCGGCAAAGTTGACGGCCTCGACGTCCACGCCGATCAGGTCGGCCACCGACACCACGTCGATCCAGTCCTGCCGGGTCGAGCAGTATTCGCTGTCGTCATCGTCTTCCCAGTTCTTCATGAACAGGCCGACGACGTCATAGCCCTGCTGCTTGAGCAGCCACGCCGTGACGGAGGAATCGACGCCGCCGGACATCCCGACGACCACGCGCTTCTTGGTCATCGCACCACCTCCAGGCCGTAGGTGCTCGGATGCGTGTGGATGATGTCGAGCGGATAGCGCTTGCCGGCCACGTAGTCCTCCACGCAGGCGAGCAGCAGCGGGCTGCGGTGGCGCTCGCGGGTGGCGCGGATTTCATCGGCCGTCATCCATACCGTGCGGACGATGCCGTCATCGAGCTTGCGACGCGGGTCGAAGGGGCCGAGTTCGCCCGTGAACGCCATCCGCACATAGGTGACCGGATCGCCCTGCGGCGGCTGGAACTGCGCCATGTAGCAGCCCAGGAAGGCCGTCGGCACAAAGCTGTGCGCGGTTTCTTCCAGCGCCTCGCGTGCGACGGCGTCGACCAGGCTTTCGTCGGGGTCCAGGTGGCCGGCAGGCTGGTTCAGGCGCAAACCGGCGTCGGTGTGCTCTTCCACCAGCAGAAAGCGCCCGTCCTGTTCGATGACGGCGGCAACGGTGACGCTGGGCTTCCAGCGGACGGCTTGGTTCATGGCAAAAAAGGCAACAAAAACAAGGCGTTATTGTAGCCGTCCGCGGCCACCCCTGCTGGGGATGGCGGCGGCGTCACAAATAGCGCATCCACCGGTAACGCCCTGTGCGGCGCAGCCCTGCAAACCAGCGAGTCGGCCAATACAGCAGCGCGAGCGTCGGCAGCCATGCCGCCCACAGCTGCCAGACGGAATCGAAGCCGAAACGCGAGCCGTGGTTGGCGCCGAACAGGTGGAACGCCGCCAGATAGGCGACGTGCAGCAGATAGAGATGCAGCAGATAGAAGAACATGGGCGCAGCGCCCAGCGTCTGCAGCACGTGCGCTGCGCGTACGGGCAGGCGGTCGAGCCATGCCAGCGCACACAGGCCCAAGCCGAGCGTCAGCAGCAGGAAATCCAGCGACGGTGGGTACTTGGTGAGATTGAGGAACGACACGGCGGTGCCCAGCGCATCAGGGTAACCGGCCCACGGTTGCGGCTCGCCATAGTCGTTGAACGCGCGCAGCATCGTAAACCCGACCAGGCTCGCCACGCCCAGCCGCCAACACAACGCCCGCCGCGCCTCCGGTGAGCGCCGCGCATACGCCGGCGCAAACGCATAACCGAGGCCGATCACACCGACCCACGCGAGCGCCGGATACGACGTGCGCAGCCGCAGCGCATCGCCCAGCACAATCCAGTCGCGCTGATGCAGCACCGCCCACAGCGCATGCCACGTGGAACCCGGCGCCAGATGCGTCTGCGTGAGCAGGTTGTGCCCCGCCACGATCACCAGCGAGACCGCCAGCAACCCGCCGCGCGGCAGCCAGATCAGCACCGCCAGCGCGATCATCGACAAGCCGATCGTCCAGATGACTTGCAGATAGACCGTCGTGGGCGGCAAGGCAAACGTCCAGGCAAAGTTCACGACGGTCAACTCCAGGACCACGAGGAACAGCCCACGCTGGACCAGATGCGCCGACACACCGAGCCGATCCGCGCCGGGCTTCTGCGCGGACAGCCACGCCGACATGCCCGCCAGAAACACGAATACCGGCGCGCACGGGTGACTGGCAAAGCGTGTCAGCGCCAGCGCCGGCGAAGTGACCGCCAGATCGACGGGGTCTGCCACCTGCGCGTGCAGGAAGAAGAACTCACGCAGATGGTCGACCACCATCAGTGTCATCACGAGGCCGCGCAGCGCATCCACTGCGGCAAGCCGCGAAGAACCGGCTCCCATCGTCAGAACTTGTAGGTCGCGGCCAGCGTGATCTGCCGCTCCGCGCCTGGGGCCACCCACAGCTCGTTGTACGAACTGGCGTAGTAGCGCTTGTCGAACAGGTTATCGACCGTGAGCGAAAAACGCAGTGCGCGCGTCGGCTGCACATAGCCATGCAGGCGCACGGTGGTATAGGCGGGAAGCTTGAAGCCGTTGTTGACGCTGTTGCCGGCGCGCTCACCTACGTAGACCACGCCACCACCCGCGCCGGCCCTGCCCAACGCGCCCGCGCCAAACTCATACAGGCCGAGTACGCTGGCGCTATGACGCGGAATGTTCGACAGCGGCGCGCCTCGCGGCAGCACCGTATCGGCGGTGACATGGGCGTCGGTATAGGCATACGTGGCCAGCATCTTGACGTTCTTCGTCAGCTGCCCCGACACATCGAGCTCGACGCCGCGGCTGCGCACCGAACCGGCCGTGCGCTGGAACGTCGCATCGCGCGGATCGCCCGTCAGTACGTTCGTCTTGTCGATCGAGTACAGCGCCAGCGTGCCGCCGAGCCGGCCGTCGGGGGTTTCCAACTTGGCGCCCACTTCGTAGCCGCGCCCACGCTCCGGCGCGAACGCGTTGCCCTGCGCGCCCGCGCCCGTGTTGGGCCGGAACGAACGCGACGTATTGGCGTACAGCGACAGCGTGGGCAGGGGCTGATACACGATGCCGATGCGCGGGCTGTAGGCCGTCTGCTGCTGCGCGACACGCGTGCCTGTCAGGCGATTGTCGGCGTGCTGCAGGAAGCGGTCCATGCGCACGCCGGCCAGCAGCTTCCATTGCGCGGACAGGGCAATCTGGTCCTGCACGAACGCGCCGAAACCGCGCTGGAACTCGCGCGTGCTGATGCTCGGCCGCATGCTCGGGCGCGGCTGGCCGTAGACGGGGTCGAAAATATCGATGGCATACGGCGCGGCGGCGCTCGGGTTGACACGGTACAGCACCGGGTCGTAGCGGAAGTTGTAGAAATCGGCGCCGGCCACCAGCGTATGTCGGATCGCGCCGGTATGCACATCGCCCTGCACGTCGATACGGCCGGCGAGGTCGTTCGCGTGATAGTCGCGCTCGCGGGCCTGGCGCCACAGGGTGCGGCCGTCCGCCTGCAGGCTCGCCGCATCCGACGACTTCCCGAACAGTTGCGACGCTCGATACTGCAGCCCGCCATTGAGCTTCCAGCCATGGTTCAGCTGGTGCTCGACCGTCAGATGATGGCTTTGCGTGCGCACGGTCGTATCGCCGTCGCCCGGCTCACCGAGAAAGCGCGACGGCGGCAGCGCACCGAGCTGCTGGTTGATGGCGACGATGCCGCGATCGAACGGCGTCTTCAGCTGCGCGGCCTCAAACGCATACGTCACGACAGTGTCGTCCGTTGCCATCCACGTGAACGACGGGGCGACGACGTATCGCCGGCTGGACGAAAAATCGCGGAAGCCCTGGCTGCTCTCTGCCGCCACGCCAAGGCGATAGGCCACGCGCTCGGACAGCGGGCCGGTCATCTCTGTCGCGAGCCGGTATCGGTCCGGATTGCCCACGGCCAGCGTCACCTCGCGCGACGGTCTGAACTGCGGCGTGCGCGTGACGATGTTGACGATGCCGCCGGGGTCGCTGCGCCCATACAGCGCCGCCGACGGCCCCTTGAGCACATCGATGCGCGCAACGTTGACGGCGTCCACCGGCACGCTGTTGGCGCGATTGCCTGAAAACCCGTTGACGAGATAGTCCGCGCCCGTGTTGAGGTCGCCCGCAAAGCCGCGGATGGCGAAGTTGTCGGCCATGCCGCCCAGGTTGTTCTGCCGGCTGATCCCGCTGACCCAGTCAAGCGCCGTGTCCAGACGTGTTGCGCCAAAGTCATCGAGCGCGCCGCGCGTGACGACGCCCACCGACTGCGGCACATCCTTGAGCGGCGTGTCGGTCAGCGTAGCGGAGCTCGCCCGCCGCGCGCGCAAACGTTCGTCGCCCGCGGAGCCCCGCACGATCGATTCGTCCAGCGCAAACGTTGGGACCGTCTCGGCGGCGGCCATGCTTGATGCGCTGCACAAAACCGCCCCGGTTAGGCTCCACCTTGCGTGCAACGGGATAAGACATCGTCTACGCTGCATGGCAATACTGAACGCGTCGAAAACGGCCACGCTATCCTAATTGCAATTGAGTTGCAACAAAGAGCGGGGTCGGCGCGACAATCCAGCGCGTGCCGCTAAGCGAATGCTCATGATCGAGCAGGTCTTCAGGGCCGGTCCGCCTGCCAAAAAGTTCGGGTAAGCTCCACATCGTTCAACAAAAAACCGATCTGCGCGCCGTTCCGCATCGCGCGCACCACGACGAGGAGAACACGATGCACATCGGCATCCCGCAGGAGACGCGGGCGGACGAGACGCGCGTTGCCGCGACCCCGGAGACGGTGAAGAAGTACGTCGCGCAAGGCCACCAAGTCACGGTGCAATCGGGCGCCGGCGTCGCTGCCGCCCAGCCTGACGAAGCCTATGTGGCGGCCGGCGCCCGGATCGGCACCGCCGCCGAAGCGCTCGGTGCGCAGATCGTGCTGAAGGTGCGCTCGCCTGAACCGGCGGAGCTGGCGCAGATGCAGCCGGGCGCGGTGCTGGTCGGCATGCTCAATCCGTTCGACGACGACAACACGGCGCGCCTGGCTGCGGCCAATGTCACCGCATTCGCGCTGGAAGCGGCGCCCCGCACCACGCGCGCGCAGAGCATGGACGTGCTCTCGTCGCAGGCCAACATCGCCGGCTACAAGGCCGTGATGGTGGCGGCCAATCATTACCAGCGCTTCATGCCGATGCTGATGACGGCCGCCGGCACGGTGAAGGCCGCGCGCGTGCTCATCCTCGGCGCGGGCGTGGCGGGGCTGCAGGCGATTGCCACCGCCAAGCGCCTGGGCGCCGTGATCGAAGCGTCCGACGTGCGCCCCGCCGTGAAGGAACAGATCGAATCGCTGGGCGCGAAATTCCTCGACGTCCCGTTCCTCACCGACGAAGAACGCGAGATCGCCCAGGGCGTCGGCGGCTATGCCCGCCCGATGCCGCCCGACTGGATGCGCCGCCAGGCCGAACTCGTGCACGAGCGCGCCAAGCAGGCCGACATCGTCATCACGACCGCGCTGATCCCGGGCCGCCGCGCGCCGACGCTGCTGTCCGAAGCAACCGTCCAGGCGATGAAGCCGGGCTCGGTGGTGGTCGACCTGGCCGCCGCGCAAGGCGGCAACTGCCCGCTGACCGAAGCCGACCGCGTGGTCGTCAAGCACGGCGTCACGCTGGTGGGCTACACCAACCTCGCGTCGATGGTGGCGGCCGACGCCTCCGCCCTCTACGCCCGAAACGTGCTCGATTTCCTCAAGCTGATCATCGACAAGGATGGCGGCCTGGTCATCAACCGCGAAGACGACATCGTGGCCGCCTGCCTGCTCTGCCAGGGCGGCCAGGTAGTGCGCGCGCCCGCCGCCACGAGCGCCGCCACATAACAACGGAGACGGCGGCCCGGCTGGTGTCATGACGCCGGCCTGGCCGCCAGTGGCGATTTCATCTTTTGTTTCAAGGAAAGCTTCATGCAACGCAACATGCTTCGCGCCAAGCTGCACCGCGCGACGGTCACCCAGGCCGATCTGGACTACGAAGGCTCGTGTGGCATCGACGAGGATCTCCTCGACGCCGCCGACATGCGGGAGTACGAGAAGATCGAGCTGTACAACGTCAACAACGGCGAGCGCTTCTCCACCTACATCATCAAGGGCAAGCGCGGCTCCGGGGAAATCTCGCTCAACGGCGCCGCTGCACGCCGCGCCCACGTGGGCGACCTGCTGATCATCTGCACCTATGCGCCGATGAACGAAGAGGAAGTCGCCAGCCACAAGCCCAAGGTCGTGCTGCTGGGCGAGGGCAACAAGATCAAGGAAATCAAGGCAATCTGAGCACCGGCGGCGGCGCCCCTCGCGTGCCGCCGACCGCCCCGAATCGCACAAGCAAGAGGGTAAGAGGAGAAGCAAGATGGAGCTGGTCAATCACACGGTGATCAACCTGATCATCTTCGTGCTGGCGATCTACGTCGGCTACCACGTGGTCTGGACGGTCACCCCGGCGCTGCATACGCCGCTGATGGCCGTGACCAACGCCATCTCGGCCATCATCATCGTCGGCGCCATGCTGGCAGCGGGCCTCACGCAGACGGGCCTGGGGCGCACGATGGGCGTGGTGGCGGTGGCGCTGGCGGCGGTGAATGTGTTCGGCGGCTTCCTCGTCACGCAGCGCATGCTTGAGATGTTCAAGAAGAAGGAGCCGAAGGCCAAATCCGGGCAAGACGAGGGGGTCAAGCCATGAGCATGAACCTCGTCACCCTGCTGTATCTTGTCGCGTCGGTGTGTTTCATCCAGGCGCTCAAGGGCTTGTCGCACCCGACCACGGCGCGGCGCGGCAACGCGTTCGGCATGACCGGCATGGCCATCGCCGCCGTCACGACCGTCGCGCTCATCTACAAGCTCAAGACGGAGATGTTTGCCGGCACCGAGAGCGGCACGTCTACCGGCTTCGTCCTGATTCTTGCCGGCCTGGTGGCGGGCGGCGGCATCGGCGCGTACGTGGCGCGCACGGTCGAGATGACCAAGATGCCCGAGCTGGTGGCCGCCATGCATTCGCTGATCGGCCTGGCCGCGGTGTGCATTGCCGTGGCCGCCGTGGCGGAGCCGTCGGCCTTTGGCATCACGATGGCCGGCGACAACGTATTGCCGCTGGGCAACCGCGTGGAACTGTTCATCGGCACGTTCGTCGGCGCCATCACGTTCTCCGGCTCCGTCATCGCGTTCGGCAAGCTGTCGGGCAAATACAAGTTCCGCCTGTTCCAGGGCGCGCCAGTGCAGTTTGCGGGCCAGCACACGCTGAACCTGCTGCTGGCGGTGGCGATGCTGGGCTTCGGCATCCTGTTCTTCCTGAGCCAGAGCTGGCTGCCGTTCATCATCATGACGGGGATCGCGTTCGTGCTCGGCGTGCTGATCATCATCCCGATCGGCGGGGCCGACATGCCGGTGGTGGTGTCGATGCTGAATTCGTATTCGGGCTGGGCGGCGGCGGGCATCGGCTTCTCGCTCAACAACCCGATGCTGATCATCGCGGGCTCGCTGGTAGGCTCGTCAGGTGCCATCCTGTCGTACATCATGTGCAAGGCGATGAACCGGTCGTTCTTCAACGTGATCCTCGGCGGCTTCGGGTCGGAGGCTTCCGCCGGTGCGGCGGCGGCCGGCGGGCAGCAACGGCCGGTCAAGTCCGGCTCGCCCGACGATGCCGCCTTCCTGCTGGGGAACGCGGAAACGGTCATCATCGTTCCGGGCTACGGGCTGGCTGTGGCGCGCGCCCAGCATGCCCTGAAGGAGCTGACCGAAAAGCTGTCGGAGAAGGGTGTGACGGTCAAGTACGCCATCCACCCCGTCGCCGGCCGCATGCCGGGGCACATGAACGTGCTGCTCGCCGAGGCCGAAGTGCCGTACGACCAGGTCTTCGAAATGGAAGACATCAACGGCGAGTTCGGCCAGGCCGATGTGGTGCTGGTGCTCGGCGCCAACGACGTGGTCAACCCCGCCGCCAAGAACGACCCGAAGTCGCCGATTGCCGGCATGCCGATCCTGGAGGCCTACAAGGCCAAGACCATCATCGTGAACAAGCGCTCGATGAACGCCGGCTACGCGGGGCTCGACAACGAACTCTTCTATATGGACAAGACGATGATGGTGTTCGGCGACGCCAAAAAGGTCGTCGAAGACATGGTGAAGGCGGTCGAATAGGCGCCCCCCCGGGGGGGCCACGAACGCCGGCCCGCCGCCTCCCCTCCGCGCCGCGCTTGCCCCCGACTGCCGCAGGCAGTAACGTAGTGCAAGCGGGCAGCGCGGGCCACACCGGCCGCGCGCTGCCGCTGCCCTTCCTTCCGAACCCGCCCGACGTATGCAACAGGACAGCGCCCTGCCGGTCTATTTCCACCCCACCCTCACGGTGGTGGTCGACGACAGCCAATCGTTCGTGGAAAGCCTTGGGTTCCAGATGGACCCTTCACGTGCCCTGTTGGCCTTCAATGACCCGGAAGAGGCGCTGGCGTGGCTGCGCCAGTGGCATTCACTGCGCATGCCGGGCTTCCTGCCGGTGCGCGTGACGCACGATGACCTCACCTTCTCGACGGAGCGCCGGACCATCCAGCTCGACGTTGACCGCATCTACCGCCAGATCCACGAGGTCAACCGCTTCCTGCAGCCTTCCGTCATCGTTGTCGACTACTCCATGCCGCGCATGAACGGGCTGGAGTTCTGCGCCGAGCTGAAGGACCTGCCGTGCATGACGATCCTGCTTACCGGCATGGCCGACGAGAACATCGCCGTGCAGGGCTTCAACGACGGCCTGATCGACCGCTACATCAAGAAAGACAACCCGGCGATGGCCGAGCGGCTGAATGCGGAGATCGAAGCGCTGCAGATGCGCTACTTCAGCAACCTCTCGAGCACGCTGCGCGACCTGCTCTCGCGCCACTCGTTCAGTTTCCTGTCGGACCCGGCGGTCACCAGGCTGGTGCGTGACCTGTCCGCGCGCTACCGCTTCATCGAGTTCTACCTGTATCCACATCCCGCTGGCGTGCTGCTGCTCACTGCGGATGGGCGCGCCACGCTCATGGTCATCGAAACCAACGCGAGCATGCTCACGCATCTGGAAAACGCCGAGGCCTACAACGCGCCCGAAGCCCTCATCAAGGGGCTGCACGACAAGAAGCTCGTCCCCTTCTTCTGGCCCGGCGATGGCATGTACACGCCTGCCTGTGTGGATTGGGAGCAATACTGCCTGCCCGCCGAGGTATGCCAGGGGCGCGAACCGTACTACTACGCACTGTTCGACATGCCCAGCCACCTGCTCCCGGCTCAGGTGTACAGCTACACCCAGTTCCTGGCCAACTACAAGCAGAACCCCGACGCACTGACCGGCCGCAAATCGCGCTGAGACAGTGGCGGCAACCTGCGCAGCGGCGCCGGTCTTTACATTGTGTGGCCCACATCGGGCAAGTACAATCGATCGCATCATCGGCAGCCGCGACGTCAGAGCGTGGCCCGGCTGAATCACCCTGATGCATGCGTGGCAATGCTGCGGCATCATGGCGAGCGAGGGCGCCGGCCTGCAATCCGGTACGGCGCCCCGGAAGGTTTACTGTGCGGGATTCTCTTGAGAGACGATTTGGGATGCAGCAGCGGACCGCGCGTTCAACCAGCGCGCGTTGCGGATGTCAGGAAGTGCATCGTTCCAGTCTGTTCACGGTTGCACGATTCCCGCTGCCACGCTGTTGACCGGCGAGCAGCAGAGTGCCACGGCGGTAAGGCGTTCGCATCCGCGCTTGTTCCCTGATCTTTCTCGAAGCGGGCTGGGGCCAGCGGACGGCCTCGGCGCGCTTTCACGACCGATGCGGCGGCATGCCCGGCGTTCTGGCGCCGAGGGTTGCCGTTTCCGGGACTGCCGTTGGGCCCCGGATGCGCGTTTGTTGGAGTGAGCGTCCCGCCTGGCGCAGACGTTTTCCCCTGAAGTCTCCGGCAAATTCGCACCGTGTACTCACCCAACCAAATCGATCCGGCGGTCAGCTTCCGCAACTCCCAGGGTCAGCAGGTCCGCGGCACCATCATCACGCTGCAGCGGCGTGCGCTGGTGATGGAGATCTACAACCCGTACTCGATCGTGCAGGTGAGCGAGG
Source organism: Ralstonia sp. RL (assembly GCF_001683835.1). Taxonomy (NCBI): domain Bacteria; kingdom Pseudomonadati; phylum Pseudomonadota; class Betaproteobacteria; order Burkholderiales; family Burkholderiaceae; genus Ralstonia; species Ralstonia sp. RL. The sequence continues at coordinate 132,162 of NZ_LWRX01000167.1, forward strand.
TCTTGTCCGATCTTGCGATCAAGATCGGCACGCGCCAGGTCTACCTGGGCAAGGCCGTCGTGATCAGCCTCGTCAACACGGGCCTGACCGCGGTTGTCTCGCTCACGCTGATCGACGAGTGGCGCGAACTGTCGGAGGTGGCCGATACGCCTGCGTCGGTGGGCGAAGAAGCGCGAACGTTCGTGCGGGAATGGCAGGAACGCTTCCGCATCCGGCGCGAATACCAGATCGTCATCAACGAGATGCGGGCCTTCCTGGCCGAAGTCTCGCGGTGGGTGGAGCAGGTCGATTTGTCGAAATCCCTGCCGCGCGAAGACGGCAAGCTGCGCCCCGACGTCTTCATGGAGCTCGCCGAGCCGGTGATGCTGCGCGTCAAGCACTACCTCGACATTCTCGAAGCCGAGGCCGCGGAAGTCGAGGCCAGCCTCGCGCCCTCCCACCGCGCCTTTGCGCAGACGGCCCTGCATCCGCTGCTGCTGCGCTCGCCGTTCGTGCACCGGACGTTCACGAAACCGCTCGGCTATGCCGGCGACTACGAGATGGTGAACCAGATCCTGGGCGACCCGCAGGAGGGGCCGAGCACCTATTTCCAGATCGTCAACGTGACGTTCCTGAAGGCGCAAGTCGCCCAGGCACACCGCAACCGCATCGACATCCTCGTCGATTTCCTGAAGCAGCTTGCCGTCCGCGCCAAGGCCGAGGGGCGCCCCTATCGTGTCATGAACCTCGGCTGCGGCCCCGCGGTGGAAATCCAGCGCTTCCTGCGCGAATTCGAAGAACCGCACCTGCTCGAATTCGAGCTCATCGACTTCAGCCAGGAGACCCTGGACTATGCCAAGGACCGCTTGACCGAAGCCGCAAGGCAAGGGGGCACCACGCTGTCCGCGCAGTTCGTTCACCAGTCGGTGCATGAGCTGATCAAGCGCCCGGCGCGCAAGGCAGAGGAAGTGCGCGACTGCGATGCCGTCTATTGCGCGGGGTTGTTCGACTACATCTCCGACAAGGTGTGCAACCGCCTGCTGACCTACTTCACCACACGCACGCGCCCCGGCGGCCGCATGCTGGCGACCAACGTGCATTCGAGCAACCCGGAACGGCTCTTCACGATGGAGCACCTGCTCGAGTGGTACCTGATCTATCGGAACGAAGAACAGCTCGCGTCCACCTTCCCGGATGAGGCCTGCCGGGATATCCGGACGTACGTTGATGCGACCGGCGTCAACGTGTTCTGCGAGGCGACGGTGAGCTAGATGGCCGAAAGCGTACGAGATTCCCTGAAGCACGCCTTCAACCGCTCGGAGCGGGAAGGCTTCCGCCTGTCGTTCAGCCGGACGACGGCGCTGGTGGGTATCGTCCTGGTACTGATGGGAAGCGGCCTGGACTACAACACGTATCCGGGCGAGCTCAAGCGGTTCTTCCTGGCGCGCGCCTTCACGTCGCTGCTGATCTTCGTCGTCTATCTGATTCTGCCCACGCGGTGGGGCAGGCAGCGACTGTCTTACCTGACGCTGCTCTGGCTCTGCTTCCCGCAGGTCATGATCGCGTGGATGATTTCCGTCACGCAGGGCGCGCAGTCCATCTATGCGACGGGCCTGCACCTGGCCGTCTTCGCGGCCGGCAGCGTGCTGCCGTTCAACACGCGGCAGACCATCGGCTTCGGGGTGATCACCTACACGCTGTATCTGCTGGCATGCCTGATTCACGACCCTGCCAGCATTGCCGGCAGTACGTTCTTCGTCAATTCGCAGTTCCTGATCTTCACCTCCACGCTGGGCGTGTTCTGCACGTACTTCAACGAGAACAGCCGCTTCGAGCTGTTCAAGCTGAAGGAGGAAGTGGCCAACAAGAACATCCAGCTCGAAACCACGAACCGCAGCCTCGTCGAGATCAAGGGCCAGCTCCTGCAGCAGGAAAAGATGGCCGCCATCGGCACGTTGTCGGCGGGGCTGCTGCACGAGATCAACAACCCGGTCAATTTCTGCCTGATGGCGATCGCGGTGGCGCAGGAAGACCCGACGGCCAAGGCCAGCCCCATGCTGCTCGAGTGCCTGGCCGACGCAAAGGAAGGCATGCAGCGGGTGCAGCACATCGTGTCGGACCTGAAGACCTTCGCGTACCGCAGTCCCGAAAAGGGCGAGGCCGACGCGCCCTTCCTGGTGGAAAAGGCCATCGATTCGGCCGTCCGCCTGACGAGCCACGAATTGCGCGGCGTCACCGTCGAGCGCAAGCTGCCGCCCGACACGCTCGTGCGCGGTGACGAGGCGGCCATCATCGGCGTGCTGATCAATCTGCTCTCGAATGCGGCGCTGGCCATGCAGAAGGTCCAGCGCGAGCAGCCGCGCATTGAGATTGCCGCGGAGTGGATCGGCGATCGCCTGCACGTGGTCGTCACCGACAACGGCCCCGGCATCTCCGAGAAAAACCTCACGCGCGTGTTCGAGCCGTTCTTCACCACGCGTGAAGTCGGCAAGGGCCTGGGGCTGGGCCTGTCGATCAGCTACAGCGTGATCCAGCGCCACGGCGGCACGCTCGCCGTCACGAGCAAGGAAGGCGAATGGGCGCGCTTCACGTTCGACCTGCCGCGCGCGGACTAGGCCGCACCATGGACGCCACGCCCGATACCGTCACCATCCTCTACGTCGACGACGAGGAGCAAGCCTGCAAGTGGTTTGCTCGCGCCATCGGCACGGGCTACGACGTGCTCACGGCCAACAGCGTCGACGAGGCGAAGGCCGTGCTGCGCGACGCGCACGAGCGTATCAGCGTCGTCCTGACCGATTTCCGCATGCCCGGCGGCGACGGCACGGAGCTGCTGCGCTTCATCGATGCCGAATATGGCGATATCGCCACCATCCTGGTCACCGCGTATGCCGACAAGGATCTGCTTATCCAGGCCGTCAACACCGGGCGCGTGTTCAAGATCCTGGAGAAGCCGTATCAGCCAGACGATGTGCGGCGTTCGTTGCAGGAAGCCCTCGTCCTGCGGCAGGACCGCCTGTTGCGTACCCAGCGCCTGATGGCCATCGACGAGACTCTCGCCTTCCTCGCGCACGAGCTGAATACGCCGCTGGCTGCCATCTCGAATTTCGCGCGCGGCATCCGCATGCGCATCGATCAGGCCGAGCGCCCTCCCGAGGCGCTGTCCGAAATCGGCCGCGCCGCCGACCGCGTGCAGGACAACGCGCGCTACTGCCTCTCGGTGATCGCCTCGTTCCTGAACTCCGTGCGCAACACGTACGGCAAGCCGGGGGCCGGCACCACACCGAGCAGCGCGAGCGAGCTGATCCGATCGCTGCTCGATACGTACCCCTTCACGAACGCGCAGCGCGAATGGGTGTCCTACCGCGTGGACGAGGATTTCCCGGTCGTCACCCTGCCCAACTGCGTGATGCTGGTGCTGTCTTCACTGACCAGCAATGCGCTGCAGGCGCTGCAGCACAGCCCGCAGCCACGGCTCGAGATCGTCGCGGGCCAGGCGCCCGACGCGGGCGGGGGGCGGCACATGATCCGCATCGAGGACAACGGCCCCGGCATCGCCCCCGACGTCCTCGCCCGGCTCACCATAGACCCCGTGACGACGCGCGCCGAAGAGGGCGGCAACGGCATGGGCATGATTTTTTGTACGCGGATCATGCAATCGTTCGGAGGAGCGATTGCGATCGATTCCGCACCCAGCGCAGGCACGCGCGTGACCTTGACGTTCCCATGACAACACCATTCACAACACGAGCCGCGCCGCACCGGCTCCGCGCATTGACTGCACTTGCTATGAGGAGTGATGGATGACCAATCCCGGGGGCAATGAGCCCAAGATCCTGTACGTGGACGACGAGACATTGGCGCTGACTTACTTCGGCCGTGCCATCGGTTCACTGGCGCCGGTCGTCACCGCCACCTCGGTCGAAGAGGGCAAGCGCATGCTCGACCAGCACGCCGCCACGCTGGGCGTGCTCGTATCCGACCAGCGCATGCCGGGCGAGCTCGGCAACGAACTGCTGCGCTACGCGCGCGAGCGCTATCCACACCTGGTGCGCATCCTGACCACCGCCTACTCGGAAATCGAGGACACGGTGGAGGCTGTCAACCAGGGGCAGATCCACCGCTACATCAAGAAGCCGTGGGACATCACCGCGCTGCGCGTGGAGCTCAAGCAGGCGCTCGAGTTTTCCGACCTGCGCCGCGAGCGCGACGCCCTGCTGCGCGAGAAGATGACCGTGCGCCAGAGCCAGACGCTCACGCACCGCATCGGCGCGCTGCAGACGCTGTACATCGCGGTGTCGGGGCTGTCGTCGTTCAGTGCCGTCAACGATTACCTGCGCGCTGCGGCCGCCGTCGGGCTGCATTCGGTGGCGCAGCCGGACTGGGCAATGAAGGACTACACAGAACTCGTCGGCGAGGAAAGCGTGCGCACCGGCCAGTTCAGCCACGCGGTCCGACAGGCCTACCAGGCGCTGTCGTCGCGCTTCGAGAGCAAGCCGGCCGCACAGGCTCTGGAGGTGCTTGCCGATGTGCTCAACGGCCAGGTGTCGCCGGCCGGCGCGGATGCAGCGACGATCGTCGAGCCGCCCACGCTGACGGAATTCCTGGAAGCGGCATCCACGCACAAGGTATCGGAAGCGCATGCCCAATGGCTGGCATTCCTGCTGTGGCTGGACGGCAAAGGCTGGTCGGTCAAGGCCGAGCGGGACGGGGCGGCCGTCAAGCTGCGCCTGCTCGACAGCCAGACGCCGCTCACACCGGATCAACTCGCGGGCTGGATGGAACACTTCCAGGAGCAGCAGGCGGCGTGAGCCGTTCCCCCGCCACGCCGCAACGCAGCGCCGAGGCCTTACGCCTCGGCGTTATCGTTTGAGGCATCGCCCTTTGCGGAGCGCTCCGGGCGATCGCGCATACCGCCCTTGACCATCTCGAAACGGAACAGGCGGCATTCGATGTTGCCGTTGTAGAGCGGCGTGCGCTGCGATTCCTTGAGCCGCATGCGGCGCGGCATCGACAGGTCCCCGGTAAAGACGAACGCCTTCCAGCCGGCAAACTCGCGCTTGAGCGTGCCTGCAAAGGCCTGGGCGAACTCGTTGGCGGCGGCTTCTTCTTGCGGATCGACGGGCGGCGGCGGCTCCGGCTGGCGACGGAATTCATCGCGCGGAGCGCCCATGGCGCGGCTGGCACGCTCGAAGACGGTGCCGCCTTCATCGCCCTCGCCTTCCGGCCGGCGGCGGCGCGAACCCTGCGCACCACGCACGGCGATGCGCTCGCCGTACGGCGGGTTCATCAGCAGCACGCCGGGCGCATCAAACGGCGGCCGGCCGAAACGCGCATCGACCTGCTTGAGCATCGGCTCGCCGGGCAAGCCGGCACGCTGCCAGTTGGCGGCGGCGTAGGCGAGCATGTCGGTGGAAATATCGGCGCCGGCAACCAAGGGCGGCGCGCGGCGCATGGCGGCCGCGGCGGCATCGGCGGCCGCTTCGCGCAGGCGCTTGAAGCATTTGGCGTCATGGTCCTGGAACCACTCGCATGCAAAGGCGCGCTGGCCGCCCGGTGCGATGCCGAGCGCGCGCTGCGCCGCTTCCACGAGGAACGTGCCGCTGCCGCACATCGGGTCGTAGAACGGCACGCCTTGCGCGCCCGTCCAGCCGGTCAGGCGCAGGATGCCCGCCGCGAGATTTTCCTTCAGCGGCGCCTCGCCTTTCTCCTGGCGCCACCCGCGCTTGAAGAGCGGCTCGCCGGTCGTGTCGAGGTACAGCGTGCAATCCGTCTCGGTGAGGTACGCATGGATGCGCACGTCCGGCGAGACGGTGTCGACGCTGGGCCGCGCGCCGGTGCGCTGGCGGAAGCGGTCGCAGATGCCGTCCTTCACGCGCAGGCCGACAAACTTCAGGCTCTGCAGCGGCGATTTGTGCGCGGTCACGTCGACGCGGATCATCTCGTCGGGCGTGAAGTGGTCTTCCCAGCGCTGCGCGGCGGCCAGCGCGTAGATGTCGTCTTCCGAGCGGTACCCGCGCGCGGCCAGGCGCATCAGCACCCGGCTGGCGATGCGGCTGTGCAGGTTGACGGCATACGCCGCGCCCGGCGTGCCGAAGAAATGCACGCCGCCTGGCACGGTGCGCCCGACCTCGAACGCCGCCAGCTCATCCACCTCGGGGCGGATGGCGATTTCGGCCAGTTCATCGGCCAGCGCCTGTTCAAGACCACGGGGGCACGGTGCAAAGTAAGCAATCGGCATCGGAAAACCAACCATCAGAACGGCTTGACCACGACGAGGATCGTGATCGCCAACAACAACAGCACCGGCAGTTCATTGAACCAGCGGTAGAACGTGTGCGAGCGCTTGTTGGCGCCGGCTTCAAACTTGCGCAGCAGCACTCCGCAGCCATGGTGATAGCCGATCGTCACGAGCACCAGCGCCAGCTTTGCGTGCATCCAGCCATTGGGCGGATACATGCCGATGCGGTAGCCGAGGAACAGCCACAGGCCGAGCAGGATCGCCACGATCGCCAGCATGGTCGTGAAGCGGAACAGCTTGCGCGCCATGATCAACAGGCGCGTGATCGCCACGCGCTCGGTTTCCATGGCGAGGTTGACGAAGATGCGCGGCAGGTAGAAGAGTCCTGCAAACCACGACGCGATAAAGACGATGTGAAAGGCTTTGACCCAGAGCATGTCGTTCTCGTTGAAGCAATGCGCGCCGCTCGTGGCGGCGCGCTGGTGGTGAGCCGGATCAGGTGCGGATCTCGCCGTGCCCGAACACGACGTACTTGAGCGAGGTCAGCCCCTCCAGCCCGACCGGCCCGCGTGCGTGGAGCTTGTCGTTGGAGATGCCGATCTCCGCCCCCAGCCCATACTCGAAACCGTCGGCAAAGCGCGTGGAGGCATTGATCATCACGCTGGCCGAATCGACCTCGCGCAGGAAGCGCATGCCGGTCGAGTAGTTCTCGGTGATGATCGAATCGGTGTGCGCCGAGCCGTAGGTGTTGATGTGCTCGATGGCGGCATCCAGGCCGTCGACCGTGCGGATCGAGAGGATCGGGGCCAGGTACTCGGTATGCCAGTCGGCTTCGACGGCATCCTTGAGGTTGCCGAAGCCCGCGGCTTCCAGGGTGGCGCGCGTCTGCGCACACACGCGCAGCTCCACCCCCTTCTCCTGGTAGATCTTCACCAGTGGCGGCAGTGCACGCGCGGCAATGTCGCGCGAGACGAGCAGCGTTTCCATCGTGTTGCACGGCGCGTAGCGCTGGGTCTTGGCGTTGTCGCACACGCGCACGGCCTTCTCGATGTCGGCATCGGCGTCGATGTAGACGTGGCAGATGCCGTCCAGGTGCTTGATCATCGGCACGCGCGCCTCTTCCATCAGGCGTGCGATCAGGCTCTTGCCACCGCGCGGCACGATCACGTCGACGTATTCCGTCATGGTGATGAGCTTGCCGACGGCGGCCCGGTCCGTGGTGGCCACTACCTGCACGGCGTTGGCGGGCAGGCCCGCGTCGGCCAATCCTTCCTCGATGAGCGCGGCCAGCGCGCCGTTCGACTCGATGGCTTCCGAGCCGCCACGCAGGATGGTCGCATTGCCTGACTTGATGCACAGCGCAGCGGCATCGACGGTCACGTTCGGGCGCGACTCATAGATGATGCCGATCACGCCGAGCGGCACACGCATCTGGCCGACCTGGATGCCGGTCGGGCGGAACTTCATGTTGCTGATCTCGCCGATGGGGTCGGGTAGCGCGGCGATCTGCTCCAGGCCCGCTGCCATGGTGTCGATGGCGCGATCGGTGAGCGTGAGCCGATCGACAAAGGCAGCATCCTGCCCGTTGGCGCGCGCACGCTCGACGTCGCGGGCGTTGACCTCCTTGAGCTTGGCGGCATCGCGGCGGATGGCGGCGGCGATATGCAGCAGCGCGCGATTCTTCTGCGCGGTGCCGGCACGTGCCATGCCGCGCGAGGCGACACGCGCCTGCCGGCCGACGAGGGCCATGTATTCGTTCACGTCGAGCTGCTTCATGATGGTCGCGGCCGGCGCATGCACCGGCGATTCAGATTCAAGTGAGAAGGGAAGGCGCCGGCTACACGGCGACCGGGAGGCTGCCGGGGCGCGCAACGCGCATTGCCAGCTGCAGCAGGCCATCCCATGGCTCGGCCGGCAGCGACGGTTCGCGCAGGCCCTTGACCTGCCGGTCGAGCCTGGCGGCCATGGCCAGCGCATCTTCCAGTTCCCGCTGCGACAGGCGCTGCGCCGCCTGCGGCACCAGCCGCTCACGCGGGCCCCAGACCCGCAGCTCGCGCAGCATCGAGGCCACCGGCTTGCCCAGGGCGGCGCCCGAGGCGATTTTTGATAATACGCGAATTTCCTCGGTCAACGTCCACAGCACCAGCACCGTGGCCTCACCCTCGCCGCGCAGGCCTTCGAGCATGCGCACCAGGCGCGGCACGTCGCCGGCCAGCATCGCCTCGGACAGCTTGAACACGTCATAGCGCGCCACGTTGAGCACCGCATCGTGCACATCGTCGAACGTCAGCACGCCCGGCGGGTGCAGCAGGCCCAACTTCTGGATTTCCTGATAGGCGGCCAGCAGGTTGCCCTCCACGCGATCGGCAATAAATTGCAGGGCACGTCGACCCGGCTCGCCGGGTTCCACGCGCTGCTGCTGGCGGGCAAGACGTTCGCCGATCCAGCCGGGCAGCTTGGTGCGATCCACGGATTCGACCTTGATCGACACGCCGGCGCCTTCCAGCGCGGCAAACCATGCCGACTTTGCCGTCGCAAAGTCCAGGCGCGGCAGCGTGATCAGCGTGATGGTGTCGGTGGCAGGGCCGGACGGCGTGCCCGCGGCAAGGGCGCGCAGGGCTTCGCCGCCATCCTTGCCGGGCTTGCCGGACGGAATGCGCAACTCGACGATCTTGCGATCGCCGAACAGCGACATCGACTGCTGCGCCTCCGTCACGCGCGACCACGAAAAGCCGCGCTCGACGCTCATCACTTCGCGCTCGGTGAAGCCCTGGGCGCGTGCGGCCTGACGCAGCGCATCGACGGCCTCGAGCACGAGCAGGTGCTCGTCGCCGTGCACCACATACAGCGGCGCCAGGCCCTTGGCGGCGGCCTGCTTCAGGTGCCCTTCGAGCGCGTCGAGCCGCAGTTGCATGACGGGGCGGCCGCCGCTTACGACGGCAATTTGACAGCGGCCAGCCGGCGCACCAGCTGGTTGACGACATCGCCCTGCATGTCGCGGTAGAGCGCCGCTTCCTCGTAGTCCTTGGCGAGCACCTGCGTCTCGTTGTACGAGAGGTCGCGGAACTGCGTGATCTCCGACGGCGGGATCAGCAGATTGTCGCGCGCATCGCGCAGCTGGAACCGGAAGCGGTACGTGATGCGGTACTCGCGCACCACGCCCTGCGGCGTGAGCGACGAGATCGTCTTCACGCGGTCCTCGGCCAGCACGTCGAGCAGCGCATCGGCGTCCTTCTTGTCCGACACGATGACCGTGTCGGATCCGTTGTCGATCAACCGGCGCAGCTGCGCGCGCATCTGCGAGTTCTGCGGCAGGTTGATGTACAGCTTCTTGAAGGCGAAGTCGGTATTGCCGCGCAAGTGGAAACCGCAGGCGGACAGCACCGGCAAAGCCACAGCCAGCGCGAAGACGGTACGGCCGAAGTGGCGACGAGACAGCGACATAACCTTGCGTTCCTTGAGTGAGGGGCCCAATCAGGCCACCACGTTCACCAGACGGCCGGGCACCACGATGATCTTCTTCGGCGGCTTGCCGTCGGCAAAGCGCTGCACGGCCTCGTCCTTGGCGGCGAGCGCTTCGATGGTGGCGCGGTCGGCATCGGCCGGCACCACGATGCTGCCGCGCACCTTGCCGTTGACCTGCAGCACGAGTTCGATCTCGCTCTGCACCAGCGCATTCTCATCGACCTGCGGCCACGGGCCGTCGAGCAGGTCGCCATACACGCCTGCATAGCCGAGCTCCTGCCACAGTACATGCGTGATGTGCGGCACCACCGGGTACAGCACCCGCAGCAGGATGCCAAAGCCTTCACGGCGCGCGTCGGCGCCCGCGTCCTTGGCGCCTTCCAGCGCGTTGAGCATCTTCATCGTCGCAGACACGACGGTGTTGTACTGCAGGCGCTCGTAGTCGTAGTTGGCCTGCTTGAGCACGGTGTACAGTTCGCGGCGCAGCGTGCGGTCGGCATCGGTGGCACCGGCAACGACGCCATTGCCATGTCCCGCGCGAATCGCATCTCCATGTACGACGCCGAAGTTCCACACGCGGCGCAGGAAGCGCGAGGCGCCCTCCACACCGGCGTCGCTCCATTCGAGCTGCTGCTCGGGCGGCGCGGCAAACATCGTGAACAGGCGCGCCGTATCGGCACCGTACTGGTCAATCAGCGCTTGCGGGTCGATGCCGTTGTTCTTCGACTTCGACATCTTCTCCACGCCGCCGATCACCACCGGCTTCCCGTCGGCCTTGAGCGTGGCGCCCACGGGGCGGCCGCGTTCGTCGGTCTGCACGTCGACGTCCGCCGGGTTGATCCACTGCTTCTTGCCCGCAGCGTCTTCGCGGTAATACGTCTCGTTGAGCACCATGCCCTGCGTAAGCAGGTTGGTGAACGGTTCGTTGAACTTGACGAGGCCCAGGTCGCGCATGACCTTGGTCCAGAAGCGCGCGTACAGCAGGTGCAGGATCGCGTGCTCGATGCCG